>NZ_WIWK01000071.1:0-32717 GCF_009600165.1 Pseudomonas sp. FSL R10-0399 | reverse complement strand
GCTCAACACCGGCCACACGGGTCAGTTGCTCGGCGAGCATGCGCTGTTTCAGTGCAAGCTGCTCGTCATGGGGCAGATGTTGCACGCTGCACCCACCGCACTTGCCGGCCAGCTTGCACGGCGCCTCGCGACGGCTGGCGCTGGCAGTGAAGACCCGCTCAGTGCGCGCCTCGACCACTTTACCGTGTGCCCCCAGCACCCGGGCTTCGACTTCTTCACCGGCCAAAGCCCCCGAGACAAACCAGGTGCGCCCTTCGATAAAGGCAATACCACGGCCGTCGTTGGCCAGGCGCTCGATACTCAAACGCTGTTTTTTACCCGTAGGCACTTGCGGGGCCTTGGTGCCGCCAGCGGGCTGGAAGCGCAGGCCTCTCTCTTGCTTAGCCATCAGTTGGGCGCATCGTAAAGGCCAGTCGACAGGTAACGGTCGCCACGGTCGCAAATGATGCCGACAATCACGGCGTTTTCGACTTCTTGCGACAGGCGCAGCATGGCGGCTACCGCACCACCTGAGGACACGCCGCAGAAGATGCCTTCTTCGCGGGCCAGACGACGCATCACGTCTTCGGCTTCGCGTTGGGCCATGTCGACAATCCGGTCAACCCGTTCGGCTTGATAGATTTTGGGCAGGTATTCGGTCGGCCAGCGACGAATGCCCGGAATGGCCGCGCCTTCCATCGGCTGCAAACCGACGATCTGCACGTTGGGGTTCTGCTCTTTGAGGTAGCGCGAAACACCCATGATGGTGCCCGTGGTGCCCATCGAGCTGACGAAATGGGTGATCGTGCCCTGGGTCTGACGCCAGATCTCCGGGCCCGTGCTGGTGTAGTGCGCCTCTGGGTTGTCACCGTTGGCGAACTGGTCGAGGACCTTGCCACGGCCTTCGGCCTGCAGCTTGTCGGCGAGGTCGCGAGCCCCTTCCATGCCCTCTTCCTGGCTGACCAGAATCAGCTCGGCGCCGTACGCGGTCATTCCGGCCTTGCGCTCGGCACTGGAGTTGTCCGGCATGATCAGGATCATCTTGTAGCCCTTGATCGCGGCGGCCATGGCCAGGGCAATCCCGGTATTGCCCGAGGTGGCCTCGATCAAGGTATCGCCGGGCTGGATCTGCCCACGCGTTTCGGCGCGGGTGATCATCGACAGCGCAGGACGGTCCTTGACCGAGCCCGCCGGGTTATTCCCTTCGAGCTTGAGCAATAAAGTATTGGTGGTGTTGCCAGCCAGGCGCTGCAAGCGCACCAGCGGCGTGTTACCGATGCAATCGGCGATAGTTGGGTACTGCAAGGTCATGGCGTATTCGCAATCCAGACTGCGGGGTCGCACATCATACCGACAAACACCGACAGCCCATATCACGCAAAGTGTGAAGCTTATGGCTAAAGGCTATAAGCCGAAGGAATACCATTTGTAGGAGCGAGCTTGCTCGCGATCTTTCGACGCAGCCTTCGTGCCTCGTCAGCGACTACAGGGGTACGCGATACAACTGTAGGAGCGAGCTTGCCTCGCGATCTTTTGATCGTGAAAAGATCGCGAGCAAGCTCGCTTCTACAGGTGGGGCGGGTCGGTGATGGGCAGGCGCAGGTGCACGCGCAGCCCGTGTTCGGTGTTTTGCGCCCATAAACTGCCGCCCTGCAGGCGCAAGGCGTTGCGTGCGATGCTCAGGCCCAGGCCAAAGCCGCCGTCACCGGGGCGTGAACCGTCGAGGCGGGTAAACGGGGCAAAAATCCGTTCCAGGGCTTCTGGCGCCACACCGCCACCTTGGTCGTCGAGCCACAGGTGCCATTCATCGCCTTCGCGCTGGCCATTCAGGCTAACGGTGCCTTCTGCCGGGGAATGCCGAATGGCGTTGCGCAGGATGTTTTCCAGCGCTTGGGCCAGGCTGTTGAGGTGGCCCTTGACCCAGCAGTTGGCGTCGAGGTTGCACGGCAGACGCGCCTGGGGCCAGCCGCTTTCAAAGCGTGCGTTTTCGGTGAGCATTTCCCACAACGCCTGGATCTGGATGTCTTCTACCGGCAGCGGCCCGCGCTCGGCATCCAGCCAGGCCAGTTGCAAGGTGTCTTCAACCAGCCGCTGCATGCCGTCCACTTCGCGGCTCAAACGCTCGCGCAGGGCTTCTACCCCCTGTTCGCTGTCGCAGGCCACGCGCAATCGGCTCAACGGTGTACGAAGTTCGTGGGACAAATCGCGCAGCAACTGTTGCTGCTGGTTGACCGTGGTCTGCAAGCGCTCGGACATTTGGTCAAACGCGCGGCCCAATTCGCCCAGTTCGTCCTGACGGCTGGTGGTCTGGCTCGACAGTCGCACGCCCAACTGATCGGCACGCCAGGCATTGGCCTGCTCACGTAACTGGTTCAGCGGCACGATCAATAGCCGGTACAGGCCCACGCACAGCAGCAGGGTGAACACTCCGGGGATCACACCATTAATCAGAAATCGCCAGACCAGTTGCGAAAGCCCCGGCATGTAGCGCTGCGGCAGTTCAATCACCAGATAACCGGCAGACGGGTCTTTGGGGAACGGTACTTTGATCCACGGGCGCACGCGGTTGATATGGCTGATGGGCCAATCCAGCCCGCGCAAAAAGGTCATGCGCTGTGCTTCCTGGTCTCTCAACGGGTAACTGCTCAGCGACTGCAAATCCTGGCCGACCACGCCGACCCAGCCCCGCTCGGTTTTGCCGAAGGCTTGCAGCCATTGATCGACGCCGGTTTGCTGGCCGCGGTTCCAGGCCTGTTCGGCTTCACCGGCATAACGAATCAGCGTGCTCTTGGCCTCATCGGTTAAATAGCCGGTGCGTTTGTCCATGTAGCGGCCCCAGGACCAACTGAGCCAGATCATCAACAAACAGAAAGCCACCAGCAAACATGCCAGTTTCCAGAATAAGGAGTGTTTTCCGGGCAACTTAGAGCGCATCGCTGGCGCTCAACACGTAGCCTTTGCCCCACACCGTGCGCACTTCCCGCTCGTGATAGCCGATGGCCTTGAGCTTGCGACGGATTTGGCTGATGTGCATGTCCAGGCTGCGGTCATGGGCTGAATAGCCACGCTGCAACACCTGCTGATAGAGGAACGGTTTGCTCAACACTTCGTCAGCGTTGCGTTGCAGGGTGTCGAGCAAGCGGTATTCACTGCGGGTCAGCCCGGCCCACAGCTGGCCGTAACGGGCGTCGGCCGCGTCTTCATCGAGCACCAGCGCGCTTTCGGCCAATACCGGCGCTTGCGGCGGCATGCGGTCCAGCGCCACCCGGCGCAAGATGGCCTGAATCCGTACACGCAATTCGGCCATGCTGAACGGCTTGGGCAGGTAGTCATCGGCGCCCAGCTGAAACCCGCTAATGCGGTCGGCCTCCGCCCCCAGCGCCGACATCAATATCACCGGCAGGGCATGGGTCTGGCGCAACTGCGTGAGCACCTGCAGGCCGTTCATGCCCGGCAACAAGATGTCCATCAGCACCACATCAAAGTGTTCATCTCTGGCGCGGCTCAAGCCCTCCTGGCCGTTTTGGCACCACACCACCTCAAACCCGCAGCGCACCAATTGCTCATGCAAGTAGGTGCCCAGAACGGGGTCGTCTTCGATGGCCAAAAGGCGCGAGGGCTGAACGGCTACGGGATTCATTAACGTCTGCTAGTCATTCTCAATCGCTGATTATTCAAGATTGAGCCTGCACGAGCAACCGGCATGGCCGTTGCATTGCCGTTATGTGGGCGCTGTTCGCACTGGAGGTAAATTTACAAAGATTTGCCACGTATCAAATGGCTACACTGCGAGCTGATCTATAACGAACGTCATAAGGATGCATTGATCAATGCCGGGCTGGAGAGTGGTGTGCTGAAAAACCTCGGGATAAAAGGCCGCGTATTGCTGCTGACCTTGCTGCCCGTCACCTTGATGGCGGTCGTGCTGGGGAGCTACTTCACGTGGCTGCAGCAATCGGAACTGGAATCGCAGTTGCTGCAACGCGGTGAAATGATCGCCGAGCAACTCGCACCGCTGGTAGCGCCCGCCATGGGTCGCCACGACACGGCCCTGCTACAACGTATCGCCAGCGAGTCCCTTGACCAGCAAGACGTGCGCGCCGTGGCGTTTTTGAGCGCCAATCACGAGCCGCTGGCCCACGCCGGGCCGACCATGCTCAATCAGGCGCCGATGGGCAACAGCTCGCAATTGCTGCAACGCACCGACAGCGATGCCACGCGCTATTTGCTCCCGGTATTCGGCCGCCATCGCAATCTGGCGGGCGACGTCATCCCCAATGAAGCCCACCGTTTGCTGGGCTGGGTCGAACTGGAACTGTCGCACCACAACATGCTGTTGCGCGGCTACCGCAGCCTGTTCGCCAGCCTGCTGTTGATCGCCACCGGTCTGGTGCTGACCACCCTGCTGGCCTTGCGCATGAGCCGCACGATCAATTCACCGCTGGACCAAATCAAGCAAGCCGTGTCCCAACTCAAGGACGGCCAGTTGCAGACCCGCCTGCCAGAACTGGGCAGCCAGGAGCTGAATGAGCTGGCCTCGGGCATCAATCGCATGGCCGAAACCTTGCAGAACGCGCAGGAAGAGCTGCAACACAGCGTCGACCAAGCCACCGAAGACGTACGCCAAAACCTCGAAACCATCGAAATCCAGAACCTGGAACTCGATCTGGCGCGCAAGGAAGCCCTTGAAGCCAGCCGCATCAAGTCAGAATTTTTGGCCAACATGAGCCACGAAATCCGTACGCCGCTCAATGGCATCCTGGGCTTCACCCACCTGCTGCAAAAAAGCGAACTCACCCCTCGCCAGTTCGATTACCTGCACACCATCGAAAAGTCGGCCGACAACCTGCTCGGCATCATTAACGAGATTCTCGACTTCTCGAAAATCGAAGCCGGCAAGCTGGTGCTCGACAGCACCCCGTTCAACCTGCGCGATTTGCTCCAGGACACCCTGACCATGCTCGCCCCCTCGGCCCACGAGAAAGGCCTGGAGCTGGTCAGCCTGGTGTACCGCGACACGCCGCTGTCGTTGGTGGGTGACCCGCTACGGCTCAAGCAGATCCTCACCAATCTGGTCAACAACGCGATCAAGTTCACCCGCGAAGGCACGATTGCCGTGCGGGCCATGCTTGAAGATGACGACGACAACAAAACCAGCGGCGGCGTGCAACTGCGCATCAGCGTGCAAGACACCGGCATTGGCCTGACCAATCAGGATGTGCGGGCGCTGTTCCAGGCCTTCAGTCAGGCAGACAATTCACTGTCGCGACAAACCGGCGGGACCGGTTTGGGCCTGGTGATTTCCAAGCGTCTGGTGGAGCAAATGGGCGGCGAAATTGGCGTCGAAAGCCAGCCGGGTGAAGGCTCGGTGTTCTGGATCAGCGTCAACCTGCCCAAAGCCCATGATGATATTGAAGACCTGCCCGTTGCGCCGTTGCTCGGCCATCGCGTGGCCTTGCTGGAAAAACACGACCTGGCCCGTCAGGCCATGCTCCACCAGCTTGAAGATTGCGGCTTGAGCGTGACCCCGTATCTGACCCTGGATAACCTCACCAACGGCGTGACCACTGCCCACCAAACCGAAAACCCGATTGAGCTGGCCGTGCTGGGTGTGACGGCCCATGACATCCCGCCCGAGCGCCTCAACCAGCACATCTGGGACCTTGAGCACATGGGCTGCAAGGTCATGGTGTTGTGCCCGACCACGGAGCTGGCGCTGTTCAATACCGCCGTGCCCAACCCCCACAACCAGCTCCAGGCCAAGCCGACCTGCACGCGCAAATTGCGTCGCTCGCTCATCGAACTCATCAACCCGCAGCAAACCCGTCACGAGCCCGGCGAGATACTGGCCAGCCGGGCGCCGCGAATTTTGTGCGTGGATGACAACCCCGCCAACCTGCTGCTGGTACAAACCCTGCTCGAAGACATGGGCGCCAAGGTCACGGCCGTTGACAGCGGTTACGCCGCCGTCGATGCGTTCAAGGCCGAAGACTTCGATCTGGTCCTGATGGACGTGCAAATGCCCGGCATGGATGGCCGCGAAACCACCGAAGTGCTGCGCCAGTGGGAGCAACAACGCCAATCGACGCCGGTGCCGATTGTCGCGCTGACCGCCCATGCGATGGCCAACGAGAAGCGCGCCCTGTTGCAAAGCGGCATGGACGATTACCTGACCAAACCCATCAGCGAACGCCAACTGGCGCAAGTGGTGCTGAAGTGGACCGGCCTGGCCTTGCGCAATCAAGGCAGCGACGGCCCCCAGGAGCCCGTACGCCAAGCCAACAAACTGGCCGTGCTCGATGCCGAAGAAGGCTTGCGCCTGGCGGCGGGCAAGGCCGACCTGGCCGCCGACATGCTGTCGATGTTGCTGGCATCGTTGGAAACCGACCGCCTGGCCATCCTCCAGGCCCGCGAAGACAACGACGCCGTGGCCTTGATCGAGCGCGTACACCGCTTGCACGGCGCGACCCGTTACTGCGGCGTGCCGCAATTGCGCGGCGCCTGTCAGCGCAGCGAAACCCTGCTCAAGCAAGAAAGCCCGGCCGCCGACGCTGCCCTCGAAGAACTCGACCAGGCAATTTTGCGTCTGGCGCAAGAAGCGCGCAGCTCGGCGTAACCCCTGTTTGCGGTATCACCCATTGCCAAGGAAGCACTGATGCGCACGATTCTTTTCAGCAGCCAGACCTACGATCAGGACAGTTTTACCGCCGCCACACAGCCCGGTGACCTTGAGCTGCACTTTCAACCGGCACGCCTGAGCTTCGACACCGCCGCGCTGGCCCATGGCTATGAAGTGGTCTGCCCGTTTATCAATGACGACTTGAGCGCCCCGGTGCTTGAGCAACTGGCAGCTGGAGGCACGCGCCTGATCGCCCTGCGCTCCGCCGGTTACAACCATGTTGACCTGGCGGCGGCCAAACGCCTGGGGCTGAGTGTGGTGCGGGTGCCAGCGTACTCACCACACGCTGTGGCGGAACACGCCGTGGCGTTGATTCTGGCGCTTAACCGTCGCCTGCACCGCGCCTACAACCGCACCCGCGAAGGCGACTTCACCCTGCACGGCCTGACCGGTTTTGATCTGGTGGGCAAAACCATCGGCATAGTGGGTACCGGGCAGATCGGCGCCACCTTCGGCAAAATCATGGCCGGTTTTGGCTGCAAGCTGCAGTGCTTTGACCCCTACCCCAATGCCGAACTGGTGGCACTGGGCGCCGAATACGTGAGCCTCGCGCAGTTGCTCGCCAGTTCGCACATCATCAGCCTGCATTGCCCGCTGACTGCCGATAACAAGCACCTGATCAACCGCGAGTCACTGGCCACCCTGCAACATGGCGCCATGCTGATCAACACCGGGCGCGGTGCGCTGGTTGATACGCCAGCCCTGATCGAAGCGCTGAAAAGCGGCCAATTGGGCTATTTGGGCCTGGACGTGTACGAAGAAGAAGCCCAGTTGTTCTTCGAAGACCGCTCCGACCTGCCCTTGCAAGACGACGTGCTGGCGCGCCTGCTGACCTTCCCGAATGTGATCATCACCGCGCACCAGGCCTTTCTGACCCGCGAGGCCCTGAGCGCGATTGCCAGTACCACGCTGGACAATATCGCCGCGTGGCGTGAAGGCGCCCCACAAAACCTGGTCGAAGGTTGATAGCATAGCGGCCTATTTGGAGGACCCATGGTCGAACACGATTTCCGCTACAACCTGCTTAGCCCGCAGCACACCTTGATTGAATGCCGCGCATTGATGCCGGGTCGTTATCAAGTCACCGGCAACGGCGGCTCCATTCAGCACGGCGACGTGCTGATCGTGACCCTTAAAGGCAGCAAGGACTTGTCCATGCGCCTGAACGTCGAAAAAGTGCGTCACCTGATCAACCCGCGCGGTCAGTGGGTGGCCGTGGCCAACGGCCCGGTATTCGGTGAGCTGGCGATTCATGAATGGCAAGTCAACTGTGACGGCTGCGCCAAAGAACTGAAATTCGAGTTCGCGGTCGATGCCAAACTGGGCACCAAGGCCCAGAAGCCTGCGGCCAGCGCACGGATTGCCGAGTTGGGCTGGAGCACTGAAGGCAGCAAGCACCTGTGCCCGCAATGCCAAAAGGCTGCGCTATGAAACGTGGGTTCCTGCTGGCCATGCTGGGCGCCAGCCTGGTGGGCTGCGCAGGGCACTCCGCGCAATTGCAGCGCAACCATGCTTACGTGGTGGAATGGATTGGTGAGCGTCCGTTGATGGACTACAGCCACCTGACCGTAACCTTCGACGAAGGTGGCCGCGCCTATGGCAATGGCGGTTGTAACCACTGGTTTGCGCCGTACACCCTGGACGGTGACAAGCTGACCTTTGGCCCGGTCGGCAGCACCCGCAAAGCCTGCGCCCCGGCGTTGATGGAGCAAGAGCAACGGTTCTTCAAGGCCTTGCAGACTGTCGAGCGCTGGGACATCTCGCCGATTGAGCAAGTACGTTTCTGGCCGGCTGAAGGCCTGCCGTTGCGGCTGTGGCCTGAAGATAGCTGACCCGTAGGCTGCGATCTTTTAACCTTCAACATCAAAAGATCGCAGCCTGCGGCAGCTCCTACAGCTGTATCGCGTCCCCCTGTAGTCGCTGACGAGGCACGAAGGCTGCGTCGAAAGATCGCGCGCATATCCCTCGTAGCAGTTGACGAGCTTTGCGAGGCTACGTTCGGGCGCGCAGCACCCGCAACCGCCAAGATCAAAAGATCGCGAGGCAAGCTCGCTCCTACAGTTTGATCGCGTGCGCTTGTAGTCGCTGACGAGGCACGAAGGCTGCGTCGAAAGATCGCGCGCATATCCCCCGTAGCAGTTGACGAGCTTTGCGAGGCTACGTCCGGGCGCGTAGCACCCGCAAAACCCTCTCAACCGCCAAGATCAAAAGATCGCGAGGCAAGCTCGCTCCTACAGTTTTATTGCGTACGCATGGCCTAGCCCTTCAATTCCTTGAGCTTGGCCAGGATCCCCGCCGCGGTTTGTTCGCCCAGCAACTGGGCACGGACTTTGCCCTTGTCATCAATGATGTAGGTGACCGGCAAGGCTTCACTGCGCGGCAGGTCAAAGGTGTCGGCCGGGTCTTGGGCCAATACGGTAAAGGTGATGCCCAGCGCGGTGCTGGCATCGTTCAGTTCTTTGCCCTGCAAGCCGTCAAAGTTAACCCCGAACAAGCCCACCGACTGCCCCTGCAACTGGCCTTCCAGCGCATTCAGCTCAGGGATTTCAACGCGGCACGGCCCGCACCATTCGGCCCAGTAGTTGATCACTTTCCATTGCTTGTCCAGACGTTCGGACGCGACCTTCTCTCCATGTTGATCGACCCCGTAATCATTCCCGCACCCGGCGAGCAATAACGTAGCGGCGACGGCAGTGGCCGCCAACAGTCGCTTGAACATGTGCTGTTCCTTCTCATTTAAGCCAACAAAAGACATTAACAGGCGACCAATGACCGCACACGGTTCAGACACGCCTGTGAGGCGGGTAGAATACCCGCCACCTTACGCAAGAAGCGACCCGCTCATGACTGATCTGACGCTTTATCACAATCCGCGCTGCTCTAAATCACGCGCTGCGCTCGAGATTCTCGAAGCCCGTGGCCTGGCACCGACCGTGGTGCGCTACCTTGATACCCCGCTGGAGGCCGCGCAACTGCGCAGCCTGCTGGGCAAACTGGGCCTCAGCGCACGCCAATTGCTGCGCTCTGGCGAAGACGAGTACAAAGCCTTGAACCTGGCCGACGCCAGCCTCAGCGACGAGCAACTGATCGCGGCAATGGCGGCCCACTCCAAGCTCATCGAACGGCCGATTCTGGTCGCCGGTGACAAAGCTGTCATTGGCCGACCACCAGAAAAGGTTCTGGAGATCCTGCCATGAGCGCGCCTTATATCCTGGTGCTGTTTTACAGCCGCCACGGCGCCACCGCTGAAATGGCCCGGCACATTGCTCGCGGCATTGAGCAAGGCGGCATTGAAGCGCGCCTGCGCACCGTACCGGCGATCTCCACCGAGTGCGAAGCCGTGGCCCCGAGCATTCCTGAGGACGGCGCGCTGTACGCCAGCCTCGATGACCTGAAGAACTGCTCAGGCCTGGCTCTGGGCAGCCCGACCCGCTTCGGCAACATGGCCGCGCCACTCAAGTACTTTCTGGACGGCACCAGCAACCTGTGGCTGACCGGCGCACTGGTGGGTAAACCCGCAGGCGTGTTCACCTCCACCGCCAGCCTGCACGGCGGCCAGGAAACCACCCTGCTGTCGATGATCATGCCGTTGCTGCACCACGGCATGCTGATCACCGGTCTGCCTTACAGCGAGTCGGCGCTGCTCAACACCACCGGTGGCGGCACGCCGTACGGCCCGAGCCATCACGCCGGGGCTGACGGCAAACGCAAGCTCGATGAGCACGAAATAGCCCTGTGCCGGGCGCTGGGGCTGCGCTTGGCGGCTACCGCCCAGAAGCTGGAGAGCCCGCGTGGCTAAAAAGCCCAAGGTGTTGCCGCCGATCGAGTGGCTCACGCCCCGCGTGCGGTTGATGCGCGGCGTGAGCCTGGCGTGCTTTTTCGGCCTGATCGGCTTGTTGTGCGTGTATTACCTGGTGTTCGCCAACCTGCACGGCGCACGGCCCTGGGTGATCTTGCTGATTGAACTGGTGCCGCTGCTGATCCTCGTGCCCGGCATGCTCAAGGGCAGCCCGCGCGGGCACTCGTTCACCTGCTACGTGGTGAACTTGTACCTGCTCAAGGGCGCGCTGGCGGCATTCGATCCGAACCGGCAACTGTTCGGCCTGCTGGAAATCGCCGCCAGCGTGGCGGTGTTCGTCAGTGCGCTGCTGTTTGTGCGCTGGCGCTACCAACTGGATCGCCGCCTGGCGGGTGAGTAAGCGTAAACGGCGGGGCCATTGGCGGGCCTCGCCGCGTTCATCCAGCGCCTCAGAGCGACTGGGCGTTCGACACCGCGCCGATTTTGATGCTTATCCCGCCGCGTAAAAACAGGTCGCGCAAAGTCCAGGCGCTGGCGTCGTTCCTGAATGAGTCATTCAAATCCAAAGGCCCGGAGAAAAGCCGCGCCTAGGCTGTTATCGTCCCCCTCATTGAAACCGTTTATTGACGCTGGAAATCTTCAACATGAAGCGCACTACCCCCGAGCAACTGGCGCTCATCAGTCAGATGGAGCACATCGCAGAAGGCTTGAGCCAAACGTTCAGCCCCTTTTGCGAGGTGGTTTTGCATGATTTGCGCGACCCCGAGCACGCCATTCTGGCCATTCACAACAACCTGTCCGGCAGGGCCGTCGGGGACCCGGCGACTGAGCTGGGGCTGGCGCGCATTGCCGACCCAGCCTACCCGCAGGTGATTGCCAACTACCCCAATCAGTTCAAAGACGGTCGCCAGGTCAAGAGCACCTCGATCGGCATCAAGGATTCTTCGGGGCATTACGTGGCCGCGCTGTGCATGAACATCGACCTGACCCTGTTCAAAGGGCTGCAAGGCATGCTCGAGCAGTTCGGCGCCTTTCACGGCGAGCGCCCGCACGAAACCCTTGAGCCCAGCGGCGCAGAGACCATCCGGGCACGGATTGATCAGTTTGCTGCACGCCTGGCCACCACGCCCCGCACCCTCAAGGCGGCTGACCGCAGAGTGCTGCTACAAGAGCTGAAAGACGCGGGCCTGCTGGACATCAGAAAAGCCATGGAGACCGTGGCGTCACACCTCGGCGTGTCCCGCGCTACCGTGTACAGCGACACGCGCTAACGCCTCAATTTCAACCAAGTAACCATGATGCAACTCGGGCACCGGCACCACGGCACGTGCCGGGCGATGGCTGCCCAACAGCTCGGCGTAAACCTGATCAAAGGCCGGCCAGTGCTGCACACCAGCAACGTAAACCGTCACTTTGAGCAAATCACTCGGCTCGCCGCCCGCCGCCTTGAGAATGGCCAGCAGGTTATTCAGCGCAATCTGTGCCTGCTCAGCAAACGACGCGTCGAGGTTGTGAGCGCCAGAGGGGCTAACCGGCAGTTGCCCCGAGATATACAGCGTGCCTTGGTGGCTTATGGCTTGCGAATAATGGCCAGCCGGGGGCGACGCCGCATCAGTGCTTATGATGTTCATGGATCACCTGCGTGAGAGAGCGTTGGGGGTTCAGGACTGCAGAAGTGTGCCGAGTTTCTCGATGTCGATATTGCCGCCCGTAATCATCACGCCGACACGCTGGCCCTGAAGCTCAGCCTTGTATTTTCTGACGGCCGCCAGCCCCAGGCAGCCGGTGGGTTCGACCACCATCTTCATGCGCTCAGCAAAGAACTTCATGGCCCAGACCAGCTCTTCATCGGTCACCGTGACGATCCGGTTAACACCGTTGAGGATAATCGGGAACGTGTACTGCCCCAGGTGCTGGGTTTGCGCACCATCGGCGAGGGTGTCGGGGGTATCAATGTGAACAATCACCCCTGAATTGAACGACTGCTGGCCGTCATTACCGGCCTGCGGCTCAACCCCGATGGGGGTGCAATCGGGTGACAGCGCGCGGGTCGACAGCGTGGTGCCCGAGAGCATGCCGCCACCGCCCAGGCCGACAAACAGCGCGTCCAGCGGGCCGACACTGTCGAACAGTTCCTTGGCCGCCGTGCCCTGCCCGGCCAATACGTCCGGGTGATCGTAGGACGGGATCAACGTCATGCCGCGCTCAGCGGCCAGCGCCTTGCCGATCGCTTCGCGGTCCTGGGTGTAACGGTCGTAGAAAATCACCTCGGCACCGTAGCCCTTGGTTGCCGCCACCTTGGCGACGGGGGCATCCGTGGGCATGACAATGATCGCCGGGATCTTCAGCAACGACGCTGCCAGCGCGATGCCTTGAGCGTGATTGCCCGAAGAGAACGCAACCACGCCGCCCTGGCGCTGAGCGTCAGTGAATTGAGCTAGCGAGTTGTACGCGCCCCTGAACTTGAAAGAGCCGGTGCGCTGGTAGTTTTCGCATTTGAAAAACACCTGCGCGCCGATGTCGTTATCAAGCGTGCGCGAGGTTAGAACCGGCGTCACGTTGGCGACCCCTTCGAGCCGCTTCGACGCGTCGATGACCGCTTGATAGGTGGGCAGAGTGATTGGCATGGCAACAGGTCCTCGACGAGTGAGCAGACCCAGACATATTATCCATAATCAGACAAACCGTAAACAACCTGACAAACCGTCTATCACTACCCCATGGTCAGTGATTCACGGTAAACGCCAGCATCTGCGACAACTGGCACATCGGCCGACCGCTTTCAGCATGCCACTGGTTGAAAGCATCTTGCACAATCGCCAGGTCGCGCAGACTGGTCGGTACTTTGTCTACCAGCTTTTGTGCGTTGAGCGCCGCCACAACGTCATAGCTCGGCACAAAGGTGTCTTTGCCGACCATGCGCAAGAAGCGTGGCGCCGACAGGCCGCCCAGTTGGTTACCGTGCTTGGCCAGGTACTTCCACAAGCCGACAATGTCGGTCACCGGCCAATCGGCGATAAACGCGCCGAAACTGCCGTGTTCGTGGGCAATGTCGAGGATCAACTGAGCATTGCGCGGCACGCTCTTGAGCTTGCCCAAGTGGCGAATGATCCGCGCGTCCTGCATCAACCGCTCCAGGTGCTCAGCGCCCATCAGCACGACTTTTTCCGGGTCAAAGCCGAAGAACACTTCTTCAAACACCGGCCATTTGGCGTCCACCACGCTGTGTTTGAGACCGGCACGAAACACCCGCAGTGCCAGGGTCGACAGGTAACGGTCGTCCGGGATCTTGCGCAGTTGCGCAGGCGTGCGAGGAACGGGCAACTCGGCTTCCAGCGCGGCGGACGAACCAAAACGGTTCAAACAATATTCGTGCAGCCATTTGTAGTCGCGCATGCCCTCTCCTCTGGGTCAGTGGGGTGTCACATGGGGTTCAGAGCCGTTTGCGGGCTTAGAGGTTCAACAGATTAACGAAACGCGGGGTCGCGGTTTCGTCGATCTTCAGGCTGGCAAAATCAAACAGGTTGCGGTCTGCCAGTTGCGACGGGTTCACGTGTTGCAGGCTGCGGAAAATGCTTTCGGTGCGGCCCGGGTTCTTGCGTTCCCACTCTTGCAGCATGTCTTTGACCACCTGGCGTTGCAGGTTTTCCTGCGAGCCGCAGAGGTTGCACGGAATAATCGGGAACTGCTGCAAATCCGAGTACGCCTGAATGTCCTTCTCGTTGCAGTACGCCAGCGGGCGAATCACCACGTTACGCCCGTCGTCGGAGCGCAACTTGGGCGGCATCGCCTTGAGCGTGCCGTTGAAGAACATGTTGAGGAAGAACGTCTCGACGATGTCATCACGGTGATGACCCAAGGCCATTTTGGTCGCGCCGATTTCGTCGGCGAAGGTGTACAAGGTGCCCCGGCGCAGGCGCGAGCACAGCGAACAGGTGGTCTTGCCTTCCGGGACCAGCTCTTTGACCACCGAGTAGGTGTCTTTTTCGACGATGTGGTACTCAACGCCCAGCGACTTGAGGTACGCCGGCAGCACCTCTTCCGGGAAGCCCGGCTGTTTCTGGTCCATGTTCACGGCCACGATCGAGAACTGGATCGGCGCGACCTTTTGCAGGTGAAGCAGCACATCCAGCAGCGTGTAACTGTCTTTACCGCCCGACAGGCACACCATCACCTTGTCGCCGTCTTCAATCATGTTGAAGTCAGCCACCGCCTCACCGGTCAATCGGCGCAGGCGTTTCTGGAGTTTAAGTTGAGAGACCGAGAGAGTGCCCATAGCGCTTCAATTCCGCGAGTTAAGACCAAAAGCCGGGCATTTTACTTAAAAAAACCGCGCACACGAACCCCCGCCCCCACTTAGACCACATCGCGATAAGCCTGGACCTAACAAAGTGATTAGCGCTAAAGGACTAGGGCGGTCCAGTACAAGGGTTTCTATACTCAATTCAGGCCCTGCACCTGCACACCAGAGGCGTGTGTGCCCGTGCGCGGCCGCGGGAAACCCTAACAAGGACGATGCGTTTGAAACAGGAGTGAGCGCCATGATCCATCACGTTCTAGGTCTCTTTACCCACCCTGATCAAGAGTGGCGCGAGATCCGTGTCGACGCCGAAAAAAGCGTCAGCCGCATCTACCTCACCCACACCTTGATCCTGGCGGCGATCCCGGTGGTTTGCGCGTTTATCGGCACCACTCAGGTGGGCTGGAAGATCGGCGGTAATCCGCCGGTCATGCTCACCCTCGACAGCGCGCTGTGGATGAGCGCCTTGTCTTACCTGGCCATGTTGGTGGGTGTTGGCGTCATGGCGAGTTTTATCCACTGGATGGCCCGCACCTACGATGCGGTGCCGAGCATGGCCCGCTGTGTGGCGTTTGCCACCTATACGGCCACGCCCTTGTTCATAGCCGGGCTAGCAGCGCTGTACCCACAGATGTGGCTGGCGCTGCTGGTGGGCACGGCGGCCATTTGCTACACGGTGTTCCTCTTGTTCGTGGGCGTACCGACCGTGATGAACATCGACCCGGATGAAGGCTTTTTGTTTTCAAGCTCGATCCTGGCCGTGGGCTTGGTAGTGTTGGTGGCGATTATCGCGTTCAGCGTGATCGTTTGGGGGCTGGGGATTGGGCCGACGTACATCTCCTGAGCCAGCTTTAAAGGTGCTCGCGATTTTTTGAAGATCAAAAGATCGCGAGGCAAGCTCGCTCCTACAGTGAGGGGGGCAGACCATTCAGCGCCAAGCGCTTCGGAACCTTTTCCGCTTGCGGCATAATCGCCGCCTCTGGAGACCCGAACCGCATGCCCGAGTTACTCAACACCCGCGTCGAAGACTGTTTCAAACAGGCCGAAGTGTTTTTTAAGCGGCCTTTCAAGCGCCCTGTAGTCAGCTTCAAGCTGCGCGGCCAAAAGGCCGGAGTTGCCCACCTGCACGAGAACCTGCTGCGCTTCAATCCGCAGTTGTACCGCGAAAACAGCGAAGACTTTCTCAAGCAAACCGTGCCCCACGAAGTGGCGCACCTGATAGCCCACCAATTGTTTGGCGACCGTATCGCGCCCCATGGCGAGGAATGGCAGTTGATCATGCGCGGGGTTTACGAGTTGCCGCCTAACCGCTGCCACACCTACGCGATCAAGCGACGCACCGCAACGCGCTACATTTACCGCTGCCCATGCCCCGACAGCGATTTCCCCTTCAGCGCCCAGCGTCATAACCTGGTCAAGCAAGGCCGGCGCTATCTGTGCCGCCGTTGCCGCCAGACGCTGGTGTTCAGTGGCGAGGCCCGGGTCGAATAACGCCCATAAAAAAACCCATCCGAAGATGGGTTTTTTAGACGCTAAGCGTTACTTCATGACTTGCGACGGCATCTGGCCTTCAGCAACCAGTTGGTCGTCTTCTGGCAGGGTGTTGTCCAGCGGGCTGCCGCCCGACGCCAGCTCGCGCTGCATCACGTCGACGTCCAGCTCTTTAACCCACTTGGCCACAACCAGAGTCGCTACGGCGTTACCGATCAGGTTGGTCAGGGCGCGGGCTTCGGACATGAAGCGGTCGATACCCAGAATCAGCGCCAGGCCAGCCACCGGCAAGTGGCCTACAGCCGACAAGGTCGCCGCCAGTACGATAAAGCCGCTACCGGTGACACCCGCCGCCCCTTTGGACGACAGCAACAGCACCAGCAACAGGGTGATCTGGTGGGTGATGTCCATGTGGGTGTCAGTGGCCTGAGCAATAAACACGGCCGCCATGGTCAGGTAGATCGAGGTACCGTCGAGGTTGAACGAGTAACCGGTCGGGATCACCAGACCCACTACCGACTTCTTCGCACCCAGACGCTCCATTTTCACCAGCATGCGTGGCAGTGCCGATTCCGACGAAGACGTACCCAGTACGATCAGCAGTTCTTCACGGATGTAGCGGATCAGCTTGACGACGCTGAAGCCGTGAGCGCGGGCGATGCTGCCCAGCACCAGCAGTACGAACAGTACGCAGGTCACGTAGAAGCAGATCATCAGTTGACCCAGCTGAACCAGCGAGCCCACACCGTAAGCACCGATGGTGAACGCCATGGCGCCCAATGCACCCAGCGGCGCCAGCTTCATGATCATGTTGATGATGTTGAACATGACATGAGCGAAGCGGTCGATGAAGTCCAGTACCGGCTTACCGTAGGCACCCAGGCGGTGCAGGGCAAAACCGAACAGTACCGAGAACATCAGCACTTGCAGGATGTCGCCGTTGGCAAACGCACCGACGATGGTCGACGGGATCACGTTGAGGATGAAGCCAACGATGCTTTGATCGGCGCCTGCTGTCACGTAAGCCGCGACTTTAGAGGCGTCCAGCGTGGACACGTCGATGTGCATGCCAACACCTGGCTGCACCACGTTAACCACCACCAGACCAATGATCAGGGCCAGGGTCGAGACAATTTCGAAGTACAGCAACGCATAACCACCGGTCTTGCCAACCGACTTCATGCTCTGCATGCCGGCGATACCGCTCACCACCGTACAGAAAATAATGGGTGCGATAACCATCTTGATCAGTTTGATAAAGCCATCGCCCAACGGTTTGAGCGCTACACCGGTTTCAGGGTAGTAATGGCCCAGCAAGATACCGATAGCAATCGCTGCGATTACTTGCACATACAGAGATTTGTACAGTGGCTGACGAGTCGTCATTGCAAAGTTCCTCAAGTGCATCACACCGTCGTCATTCCATCCGGGACGGCTGATACCTAAAGCGCGAACCCTCCTGTACTTGGAGGGATTTGTTGTTTCAAGCTGCTCTATCGGCAACTCTCGCAACACTCTTTGCAAGCCACGGGCCACTTTGCACAAAACCGGTGCAATGGCCCATAGCACCGGCACTTGTAGGAAAATGGCGATGTGCTTTGTAGGACAATGCTTGGCGGATTTCCGCCCTTTGGCGGGTTTTCGGCAGGCGAAATGGCGGATACCCGCCTGACGAATTCGAAGCCCATCTCTGTAGCTACAGTGTGGGAGCGGGCTTGCTCGCGATGCAGTCAACCCGGTATGCCTGTTACACGTTGTCGATCCAATCGCGAGCAAGCCCGCTCCCACACAGGTCAAGTGCGCTTAAATTCACACTGTCGAGAAGCGAATCCGGAACGCAGCGCCACCCAGCGGTGAGTCGTCCAGGGTCAGTTGGGCGTCGTAGCTTTCGATGATGTCTTTAACCACCGCCAACCCGATGCCCTGCCCCGGATGCTGACGGTCCAGCCGTTCGCCACGCTGCAAGATACGCGCGCGCTGGTCGGGAGGCACGCCCGGCCCGTCGTCCTCTACGCACACTTCAATGCCCAGGGCATTTCGATGCAGGCTGACACGCACTTGGCGCAGGCATAGCCGGTAGGCGTTCTCCAGCAAGTTGCCAAGCAACTCCAGCAAGGCGTTCTGTTCGATCGGCACATGGCTGAGCGGGGCAATGTCGTAGCTGACCTTGACCTGCTTGTCGCGATAGACCTTGTCCAGCGTGTTGCACAGGCTTTCAACCACCGGCAGCAGTTCAACCTGATGGCGCACCAGACCACTTTTACGCAAGCTGGCCCGCTGCAATTGATAGCTGATCTGCTGGTTCATGCGTTCAATCTGGGTTTGCAGCACTTTGGCCTGTTCACGCTCGGTGGGGCGTTGCGCCATGCTTTCACTCACGCCCTGCAACACCGCCAGCGGCGTTTTCAGGCTGTGGGCCAGGTCATCCAGAGAATCACGGTAGCGCGAGCGCTGCTCACGTTCGCTTTGCAGCAAACGGTTCAGCGAGCCAGTTAAACGCAGCAATTCGCGAGGGTGCTGCTCGCTCAAGCTCTCGCGTTCGCCGGTTTCGATTTCATCCAGTTCCTGACTTAAGCGCCGCAATGCCTGTAACCCCCACGTCAGACCGATCCACAGCAACGCCAGCAGGACAAATAGCGCCGCACCAAACCCCAGATAAAGGTTTTCGCGCAGTCCGGCGAGTGTCAGGTTGTATTCACGCATAGGTTGCAACGCCACAAAACTGAACGCCGCCGTTCGTCCCCCCAGCGATTTCACCTCAACGTCGTAGACAAAGAATTCTTCGCCGCTGTCTTCCCGGATGCTTGCAAACTCATTACCGCGCCCGTCGTAACGGGGCTTGTAATTGATGTTTTCTTCTTGCGTGGCCCGCGAACGCCACACCAGGCGACCGTCGCGGTCGTAGATGTAGCCCAGCAAGCGGCTGTCCGGCAGGTTGAGTTCCTCATCCGGCAGCAAGGTCGGCATTTTGAGGTGGTTTTTTTCAACCTTCGCCGCCGAAATCAACGTCGTGACATCAGAGGCCAGGCGCTGCTCGATGGCATCTTTAAGGGCAAGGCTAAACGCGCCTTGCATGGCCGGCAGCAGTGCGAGCATAAAAAGGACGGCCAACAAGGTGGCCGCCAGCATCAACCGAACGCGAAGTGAACGAATCAACGACAGCGCTCAGTAAACAGGTACCCCAAGCCGCGTACCGTATCGATTGGCTTAAAGCCGCTTTCCCCCTCAAGCTTGCGACGCAGGCGCCCGACCAGCACCTCGATCACATTCGGATCACGTTCCTCGTCATCCGGGTACAGCTGTTCCATCAGTCGGTCCTTGGCCACCACTTGCTGATGATGGCGCATCAGGTATTCCAGAATCCGGTATTCGTAGGCGGTCAGTGGCAGAGGCTTATCGTCCAGCACCGCTTGTTTGCGATTGATGTCGAGCACCAGCCCACCCGCGACGATGGTCGACTGGGTGAAACCGCTGGAGCGGCGCAACAACGCATTGAGACGGGCTTCCAGCTCTTCGAACTGGAACGGCTTGACCACGTAATCGTCGGCACCGGCCGCCAGCCCTTCGACTTTGTCTTGCCAGTTACCCCGCGCGGTGAGGATCAGGATCGGGAAGGTCTTGCCCCGCGCCCGCAACTGACGAATCAATTCCAGCCCGCCCATGCCCGGCAAACCCAAATCAATCATCGCCAGATCGTGATTGAACTGCTCGGTCTGGTACAACGCCTCATCGGCATTGGCCACCGCCTCGACCACATGGCCACTTTCAGTCAGACGGGTTTGCAAGTGATGGCGCAACAGCGCCTCATCTTCAACCACCAGCAATTTCATCGCGCTCTCCCAAGCCTGTCGCGTCACTAAGGACGTGAGTCCACCACCTATACATTTACCAGCCTAGCCTTTACAGAATAAGGCGTAAGCCCTGAACACACTCTGAACAATTGCACCGCCAGCACAAGGCCAGCAGAATGCACGCCATGAATAGATCTTCAGACTTGCCAGCCTGTTGCACGCCGCTTGGTTGCGACTGGCCCTTGCCCATTGCGCTGCCCGGTAGCGTATGGCGCAGCACCGCGTTCGACCCGGCGCAACTGACCCCGGACGACTTTAGCCGCAGCGGCCTGCACCTGCCTGCGAGTATTCAACGATCAGTGGCAAAACGCCAAGCCGAATTTCTGGCCGGCCGTCTGTGTGCCCGCGATGCGGTGCTGCACCTGGACGGCACCCGGGCAACACCGGCCATCGGTGAAGACCGCGCCCCCGTGTGGCCCCGGCACATCAGTGGCGCCATCACCCACAGCCAGGGCCGTGCGGCGGCACTGGTGGCGTTAAAAAGTGACTGGCTGGGGTTGGGCATCGACCTCGAAAACAGGCTCAGCCTTGATCGCGCTCAACGTTTGGCCAAAGAAATCCTCACTCCAGATGAGCTGCAACGCATGGCCGCAGGCCCGGTTGAGGACCAGGCGCTGGTCGTCACGCTGACGTTTTCGATCAAAGAAAGCCTGTTCAAGGCCTTGTACCCGCTGGTGCACAAGCGCTTTTACTTTGAGCACGCCGAAGTGCTGAGCTGGTCAAAAGACGGCCAGGTGCGCTTGCGGCTGCTCACGGATTTGTCTGATGAGTGGCATCAAGACAAAGAGCTTGAAGGGCAATTTGCCTTGATGGATGAGCAACTATTGAGCGCCGTCGCGATTAAAGCCAGCGCGGCACGGTGATCAGGTCGCGGGCTTGTAGACGTTTAGCGTCAGTTCCTCAATCAGCAGGTTCACCTGCTGATCTCTGACCAGCGTCAGCTCACTCCCCCTTTGCAACTGCGCCTCATCGGACAGACCGCTTTCTTCAGAGAGTTTGGTGTAGTCGCGCTGATACTCGGCCTCGATGGTTGCAAAACGATCGGCATAGTTGTTCAGCAGAAAAGTTCGCCAAAATTTTTCATGCGTAATGGCGTGCATAAACGTCGGGCTGCCATCCAGCGCCAAAATACTCGCGCGCGCTGCTGCAATCTGCGCAGGGGTGACACCTGCAGTCGGCGCATACAACATCGTCCTCGCCTGGGTCGGTAAATCAAGGGACTGCGCCAACTCAACACGGTAGAACAGGATCACTTCCGCGGCATCAGGATTGCCCCCCGCCGCCACCCGCCTGGCCACTTCGGCTTCTGACAGCAGGTCAACTTGCCTTAACCGGAACAAGCGCTTGGCCAGGTTGAATAACTCTGCTTCGCGCTGTGCATCGCCCGCACGGTTTAGCGCTTCATGAACCAGCACTTCAACTTCCATGTTTTCCAGAAGCACCATGGCCCCATCCCCACAGCTTCGCTCTTCACGGAAAATCCTGTTCAACAAGGTTTCGCGCAGCGCGGTATTGGCCAGCATTTGATCAATCAGTGTCCATACACGGTTTGTCAGGTTTGCCCACACCTGCTCACTCATCTTGCGGCGGTCATGTGCGAACAACGCAAGGGTCTGGAAAAAGTCTGTGACGTTGTCTCCCGCGCCTTGCAGCAATTGCCATTGCTGCGTTCTGGCTGCGGTTTGAGCCGGGCTGGCGTCACTTGGCAACCACGGTGAAACATCATTCGCCGCCCTCTGTACTTGAGCGTTAAGGGAAAGCTGATTAAAGCTGTGCGCAATCGTCGGCCCGTAGCCAAAATCACTGTGGCCTTGGGCCCAATAAGCAATAAGACGATTACGCGTTGGAGCATCCAGCGGATTCCCGGAAATGGACGTCGACCGGTTAGCCCCAACCGTCCATTGCGGCTCAAACACAGCGTCAGGGATGGTCGTCATTACATTGTCTCTCAGGTTCGCCCACTCGATATGAGGCAGCGCCCATAAACCATTGGGCCACTGGCTAATACCCGTATTGCTCAGGTCCAGACTGTGCAAATCAAGCATCTGACTGACGTCCGGGCTGATGCCCAAGGGGTTGCCACTCAGGCTCAGTGCCCGCAAATTCGAAAGATTCGCCAGTTGCTGTGCCGTCTCTGGCGTGAGAGTGATGCGGTTGTCCATCAGCTCAAGTGACATCAACAGAGGCATTTCAGCAATCGCGGCAGGCATATGCTCAATACGATTATTGGACATGTCCAACAGGCGTAACTGGGTAAAACTGGCGAGAAACTCGTTCGAACCACTGCGCAAGTTCATCCCCTTCATCTGCAATGCGCCAACGTGGCTGAAATCACCGCTTATCGCAGGAAGGTCGCCGATATCCAGGCCAGACAAATCGAGCTCAAAGCCTACGATGTCACCCGTATCTTCCATCACAGAGAGGTCGCTTTCGCGGCGCCAGGCACTCTCGATCCTCGCCCTCGCCTGCGCACGGTGGCCAGGAGCCGCTACCCCCATGTGGCTCGTGCCGTAGGGATACAGCTGGATTTGTTCCCAGACACTGAGCTCGCCTTGCAGCATTTGAAATTGAGCACGCCTTTGGACAAGTGCCGCCTCGCGCTCGGCTGGCGTTGCGCCTAACGTATCGAGGAAGTCGATCGTCTCTCCATAGTCCATGCTCGGGTACAGGTCCCGCGCCTCGCGGATCAACGACAAGGGATGAGTGGCGTTATCCAGCGTTACCGTTAATGGGTAAACCGTAAACTCACGATCAACATTCATCGGGGGTTTACGAGGCGGTGCGGGCGGCTCCAGACCTAACAGCGCACGTAGATTGGCCCGATGTGCGACAGCCAATGCCTGAATCTTTTGGTTCAGGCTGTGCGTGTCACTGACATCCTTGACACCCATTGCTGCCCGTTCAGTGGGTTGCAGCGCATGCAGAATCGACGACAGCAAATTATTGCCATTCACAGACTCCGGGTTTACCGGTTGGCCTTCGCGTGACCAGGCACGGTAACGGCCATCGCGCAGGACCAACACCCGCGTCGCCGGAGCATCTTCGGCGCCAATACGGTCAAGCACTTTGCCGGTGATACTGGCGTCACGCACTTCAATGCTCACGTCACCCGGCCACCCCGGTAGCGACTTCAACAGGTGCAGCGTGAATTTTTCGCTGTCCGGCGTCGCCGTGGCGTTAAGGTACAAGCCCTCGTAGGCGCGGGCCAGCCTGACTTCTTTGGCCGTCCATTGCAGCTGCTCGGTGACACGTGGCGGCACCAGCCCTTTATCCAGGTAATGGATGCGCTCATGTCGTGAGACATGCAGAACCACGTGTTCGATAACGCTTTTGGGTAAATGCGGGTGCTGCTTTTGCACAAGCTGCACGTGCGGATCTGCACTGTGCTCCTGGTTCTCGTAGATCGACCTGAACAGGTTGGCTTCACGCTTTAACGCGTGGGCGGCGATTTTCTTTGCCAGGGCCAGCATCCGGTTCTCAATGATCGGGTTGTACTCCCCCAACAACGCACGGGTGTCGGCCTCATTCAGGTTCATCAGCAAGGTGCGCAGGAACCGCCCATTGCGCGAGGCTTCAATGGACATGCGGATGCGCGGCAAGGCGCTGTCCAGATCAGCACCGTATTCCTTCATGACCGCGCCTTGGGCATCGGTTATTTGCAGGACTATGTTACGGGGCCAGCCCGGCAGACTTTGAATCAGCAACAGTTGAAAATCACCGCTCGCCTTGGACAGCGTGTGATGGGCCTGCATGTTGTTAACAAAGTCATTGATGTCATCCTCAATCTTGAAACGCTTCCAGGTGTCCATCAGCAAAGGTGGCGGCGCGAGGTTATTGATATGCACACGGCGCAATACCCCTTCATCCGTGTGGCTCACGGTCATGATCTGGCGCCCCACCTCATCGCTGAAAGTGGACCGCTGGGCACGCAAGCGACGCAATAACTTCAGCCCGTCCCACTGTTGCGGCCGCTCGGTTTGCTGACGCCAGGCGCCCTTGTAGTTGTGTTCCAGAATGGGGGTATTCACACCGGGCTTATCGGGATGCACCATACGCCACTTGTGAATGACGCGGTCAAACTCAACCTGGTAAGCCGCGCCGTACAAGGCCACATAGGCCTTGCCCTGGACGTCATAGAGCCCCAACTCACCCGGGGGCTGTTGAAACGACAGTGGTACGTCGCGTTCATACTGGGCCGTGGTGGTGTCCCACAGGTTCACCTCACCATTGGCCTGGCGATTGGCACGCATGGCATCACCCAAGGTCTGGCGCAGGCCGTCGATGCTGGCGCCAGCCCCACCCAGTGTTTGACGCTCTTCATGGCTCAAAAACTGACTGAGCGCCAAGAAAAAACTGTCAGGGGTCTGGGAGTACGTTACCAACTCGCCAGTGTGCAAATTAGTGGCCTGATACACCCCATGGCCCTGGTGGGTCAGCACCACGGTGGTGTCATCTGGCCCAGTGGCAATCGGGGCTGGTAATTGTGGCGTACGGGTTGCTTCCACAACCACCAACTGGCGACCCAGCTTGTCGTGCAATACGCCGCGGGCAAACTCACGCACCCACAGATCGCCATCAGAGTTAAAGGCACGACGGTGATAAATAGTGTCCAGCGCCAGATCGGTCCGCAGTTTTGTCTTTAAGCGCTCGGAGGCGTAGTCAAACGCCAAAGGCTGGGCGTTATGCTCCAGCGCCCGTGTCACAGCGTAGGTATTGAACGGATGAGCCTCCAGCAACGTCTCCAGGCTCTCAATCGACAACGACGGGTTGAGCTCGTGTAACTTGGCCAACAACGCTGTGGTCGACTCCGACAGCGGGGGGCAGACCAACGGCAAATACTGTTTGGCCGGGTCTGAACTGGCCACCGGATCACTGCGCTTGTGCCCTTCCAGCACGGTGAAGGCTTGGAACAGCAAGGTTTTGTCGTCACGAGCCAGGTTAGCGATTTGCTCACGCACCGAGGCAATTCGGCCGGTTTTGCTGATATCGGGATTGCCATTACGCCCAAGGGGGGACTCGGCCGACAGTTGATCCAGAATCAAGCTGAACATCTGCTCCACTTGGGCGCTGCCCTGGGTGGCATCGTGCCTGGCGACATACGTGCCATGATCCAGACGCTTGAGTTCAACGTGGCTCTGAAAGGTTCCGGCCTGCGGGTCCTGGCCATACGTCTCGACCAACTGGCCCTGCTGGTTGAACACATCGAGCACGGTATCGGCCGGCCAGTCAGGCAACTGGGTCAACAGGGCCAACACGGCGCTGTCCGCGTTGGCCGGCATTTCCCCGCGCAACGGCAGCTCGTTGATGATCCTGTCGATCAACTGGTCTGCGTGCAAACGGCGAACACCATCGGCCAACGGGCCAGAGACCAGCTCGCCTTGCCAGACGTTGAGCAACTGCTCGCGGGGGGTGCCGGTAATGTCCAGCAGCCGCTCAATCTGCCCTTGAGCCGCGTCAGGCGTGTTACCGGGCAACATGCGCTGCAACAGCTGTGCGTCGCCCAGTGCTTGAACATCGTCCAGCGCCAGGTGCCACACCTGGTGCACGGGGTCGTATTTCACGGCAGGCGTGAAGGCTTGTGCGTTGTCTGCTTTCAACGCGTAATGTTGGGCCTTCGGGTCGTAAGTGACTTCAACCGCCACCGTCTGATCGCCCTCCTGCACCTTGGCGTAGACCTTGCCATCACGCTCATACAGGCCTTCGCTGTTGGGTGTCAGGTTATCGAGCGCCGCCAGGTGCGGGTAAGCCGTTAACTGCGGGCTCCACAGCTCGGCCGTACCGTCCGCACGGGTGACCTTGCGTGGCTGGCCAAGGGTATTCCAAAGCGTGCTCATGCGTTGGCGGTGTACCCGGCTGGCCACCCCGATCAACCGGGCGTTGATCAGCAGGTCTGCGGTATCGGCCATCGCACTGGCAAAGGTCGTGGACTCGCCTTTAACAGCCTGCATCACCCCCTGCACAACGCTATAGCTCAGCGAGCCGAACACTGCGACCTGCATGATCTTGTTGAGCCCCTGCACGCCCCCCGGAACAGGCGTGGTCAGCATACCGAGCACCTCATTGGCGATATCACTCAGCGCTTCTTTGAACGCTTGCCAGTCGCGTACGGACTTACGGGTGGCCAACTGGCTCAAGTTAGCGCGGTAACGGTGCAGGTGACGATGGGTAATGAAGGGAACAATGCCCGGCGAGTCGGACAGCCTCATTTCAACAAACAGGCGCAGGCTGTCCAGATCGGCCTCGGGGAAAACACTCGTAAAACTGTCATACAAAACACCCGCCAGCCATGTCAGCCCTTTGGGCTTGGCTTCTTTACTCAGCAACTTGCTGAAAAAGCCCAAGTCTTTCAACGACAGCTGTCGGGTAAACCAGCCCAACTGACCTTTGCGATAGTCATATTTGATCTGGTTAAGAAAGTGGGAAAACGCGTCGGGCACATCTTTGTGCCAACGCAGCGCACCTCCCAGGCGCTGCGGGAAATAACTGTAAACGCCCCACTCGCCTTCGAGCTTGATCATAAACAGGGGGGGGTCCATCTCATTTTCCCTGCTGCTGCTAAACGGCGGCAGAGGTATATCGACATCCTTTACATAATCGAAGCTGTCTTCATCGCCAAACAACAGAGACGTGTCAGCGCTTCTGGCTAACTGCAAAGGGTTGAGACTAAGTTCCTTCTTGGTCGTGCTCATTGAAACAGGCCAGATGTGCGCTGGCGTTTCACCCTTGAACATCGAGGCCAGCTTGTCATGCTCATCTTTAAACAGTTTTGACTGGCGCGGGGTTCGCAAAGCCTCCAGCAACTCGAACTCAAAACAGCTACTCACCACCTCCTCGGCGCGTTGGTACAAAGACCCGCCAGGGCCGACAGCTGCATCCAGGACGGCCTTTAATTGAGTGCCGAGATCCAGCGAGCGCACAATGGCAATAAACGGCCCCGCCGGGTGCCCCGGCAAGTCACTGTTGTAGTCAATAAAGCTGGCTTGTTCATAGCTAAAAGGCTTGAGCAGTAACGAGTCGGTTCGGTAGCTGAAGTTCTCGCACGCGGCATCCCAGAGGGACACCGATTTGAGGTGCTCTTTAAATTTTGACTCATCCAGCGCGCGCGGCGTACGTGAAGGCGTGGGCCTGAACGTGGGTGCCTGAGTGGCACTTTTATCGCCCCTCAGTCGCGCGAGATACTCAATAAAGTCCTCCTCCACCTCTTCACGGTAGCGCGTATAAATTCGCGCCTTTTCGGGGTCGATATCCACCCCCAGAAGTGTTTTTAGCTCGCTTTTGAGCTGTGCCAGATGAGTGGTCTTGAACGTATCTTTTAGACGCTTGAGTTCCTGATCCAGGTTCTTTAGCGACTGCTCACAGCGCTTGAACAGTTCGGGGTAGCGCTTTTTCTGTTCGAGCGTCAGTGAAGCGAATTGCTCTTCATAAATGGCCGACACATAAGCAAGGGCTTCTTTCTGCGTCCACTGGGTACTGGACAGGAGCAACGGTGCGCGTTGGCGAACCGCGGGTGATCGACTGGTCATGGATATGACTCCGTTGGAGGAATGCGCCAACGTAGCAACCCCACCTTCGGGACATGCACTACATAGATAACGGCCCACGGCTGCGATCTTTTGAACCTGTGTGAGCGTCAAAAGTCGCAGCTGTGACAGCGATCAATACTTGAGTTTGGGGATCATTGCGCCTGCAAGCGGCGCCCCAGTGCGTCCATCAAATCGCAGCCATCGCGCAACAACAGCGCCGCAGCCTCAGTGATGTGTTTAAGGTCGACGCTGTCCGCGTTAAAGCCCTCAAGGCGGCTCACGCTTTCAAGCAAGTGCGTAACGGCCAAAATTCGCGCGGCGGCGTTGGCGTGAATCACATCGGGCGGGGTTTGGGTGTCGATCAACATGCACGGGATCAAGCAGTCGATGGCGGTCATGGGAATAGTAGTGCTCATAGGAGGTAACCTCAGTAGTTCGCTAAGAGACCACCACCTCACCGTCGCCAAACGATCAGGTGGCAGCTGTACGCAGGTTGGCGAACCGAGAACTACTGAACCGGCAGACCCGAAGATCTCCCACGCACAGCTGCCATAACAGATTGTGCGCGTACGAAAACACCTGCAAATAGCACAGAGCCTTCGCACATAGTTCTACGAGTCGCCAAACCCGGTCGCCATATGGGCGACCGGGCGACTATAGGCTTCACGGTTGAGTGAGGCAAGGTATGAGTTGAAGTATTAGCCGGTGTAAAATTCCCACCCATCAAAACACTCTAAGCCATGACTAAAAAATCATTCAAATTGGCGGATTTTTTCTTTCACCGCAGACAAGTTCAACTCAAACCGCCGAACACTAATAGATTTTTCTGCGACCGTTATCAGCTTCCCATCCAGCCCCGCCCCTATATATTCACGAGAATAAAATGTTTGGACGTTCACAACATCATTAAACCCAACTTTGTATAACGATTTACTAGAAGAAACCACTGCAGGCCCTGTCATAAAGGGTGACTCAGTATTCACAGTCAACATTACGTTTTTTCTAGCTTCTTTCCACTCCGGCAGTAAGGTTTTAGACGCCGAAGATGCTTTATTTCTTTGCTTTAAAAATAGACTCTCATCTTTAGCTTTATTTTTTAAGGTCTTGCGTTTTGTACCTAGCCGATCGTAATTCTCACTCGCAGCTCGCCATACTTGCGTCCCTTCCGAAGAATTCAGTGAGCGATGAGCAGGTAAAGGCTCTGCGGTCTTAAACACTGCGCTCCACCTTTTTCTCAGTGCCCCCCAGAAACGCCAAGCATGCCCATCTTCATCAGTGCGATTAATCGGGTCTCCCCCGCAGTATCCATAGGCATTTATTCCGCCCTCCCCAAACGGGCTGAGGTTGTCTGGACTATTGAAACGCATCAACACTGGATTAAAGGCTCGATAACCATTACCCAAAAGATAATGACCGGTCACAGGATCAGCGCATTCGCCATTAAAACCAAGTAACACATATTTACCACTAGCGGGTGCTCTATAGCCGTAAGGGCAATAAGCCACGCTTTTATCAGACCTGACATATGACGGATTTAAGACAGTGCGCGGACTATCTGTCACCAGCAAAACGGTGTCATCTGTCAAGCAAGAACGCTGTTGAGCTAACAAATAATCTTTAGTCTGAAAAACGCTCTCTTTCAGCGCCCCCTGAACTAACGTAGATAATCGATTGATGTTATGAAAACGCTGAGCCATTACCGTTGGCGCATTACCACAACTCGATAACCGATCCAAAGGGTCATAAATATAACGGTATGGATCTCTATTTTGGGAGGATGGCATCAGACTGACCTCAAACTTAAGAGTGAGCCCTGAGCATTCAAACAATTTCAGTGTTTGCCTACTGGCAGAACTGCTAGGTAGATCGCCGCCATGCTATGGTTTGCGCCCCCCATTAATGCCCCTGCCCCTTATGCCCGTGACTGCTCGCCACCTGCGTCTGGCCCTGTATACCCTGCTGATTGTGATCGGCGCCGCTCTGGCTGGCGGCTGGGCGATGCATCAGGCCGAGCGCCATGCGCTGGAAGAAAGCGCCAGGCGCGGGCCCGAGCAGTTAAACCTGTATGCCAATTCTTTGCATACCTTGATTGAACGCTACCGCGCCCTGCCCGCTGTGCTGGCGCTGGACACCGAATTGATCACGGCCTTGAGTGGCCCGATGACGCCCGAGCTGCAATGCGCACTCAACCGCAAGCTGGAGCGCATTAACGGCGCGGCGAAGTCCTCGACCCTTGAGCTCATGGACCATACCGGGCTGGCCGTGGCGGCCAGTAACTGGAACACCGCCAACAGTTATGTCGGCCACAATTACGCGTTCCGCCCCTATTTCAAGCAAACCCTGGTCGAAGGTACCGGCAGCTTTTATGCCGTGGGCGTGACCAGCGGCATCCCCGGTTACTTTTTATCCAGCGCCATTCACGATGCCCAGGGTAAGTTTTTGGGCGCGATGGTGGTCAAGCTGGAGTTCCCGGAGCTGGAGCGCGAATGGAGCCATGGCAACGACATTTTGCTGGTGAGCGATGCCAAGGGCATTGTCTTTATCGCCAACCAGCCGGGCTGGCGCTATCGTCATTTGCGGCCGTTGTCTGACCAGGACCGCAGCGAAATCACCGTCACCCGCCAGTATCACAAACAGCCGCTGACGCCGCTGAACACCCGCACCTTGCGCAGCTTTGACGACAACAGCTTCCTGACCCGCACCGAAGGCCCGGACGACTCGCAAGACTATCTGTGGGAGTCGCTGGCGCTCAGCGCCGAAGGCTGGACCCTGCATTTACTGCGGCGCCCGGACATCTCGGCCGAAGACCGCCGCAATGCCGCCCTCGCCGGGGTTGGCCTGTGGCTGACTGTGGTGTTTTTGGGGCTGTTTTTGCTGCAGCGCTGGCGCCTGTCGCGGTTACGCCAACGTAACCGGGCAGAACTTGAGCAACTGGTCGAAGACCGCACCCGCGACTTGCGCACCGCCCAGGACGGTCTGGTGCAATCGGCCAAGCTCGCGGCGCTGGGGCAGATGTCTGCCGCGCTCGCCCATGAAATCAACCAGCCGCTCACTGCCCAGCGCATGCAGTTGGCGACCTTGCGCCTGTTGCTCGATCACGGCCGCATCGACGAGGCTTACCAGGCCCTGGCGCCACTGGACAACATGCTCACGCGCATGGCCGCGCTCACCGGGCACCTTAAGACCTACGCCCGGCAAAGCCCCAGCGGCCTGCGTGAAAAGCTTGATCTGGCGACCGTCGTCGACCATGCCTTACACCTGCTGGAGCCGCGTTTGCAAGAGCAAGCCATTGACCTGCACGTGGACCTCACGCGCCCGGCCTGGGTGCGCGGTGACGCGATTCGCCTGGAGCAAGTGCTGATCAACGTGCTGCGCAACGCACTGGATGCCCTGCGCGATGCACCGAACAAACGTTTGCAAATCCGTATCGAGGCGGATCAACAAGTCTGGCACTTGACCGTCAGCGACAGTGGCGGCGGGATTCGCGAAGAGCATTTGGGTAAAATCTTCGATCCGTTTTTCACCACCAAGCCGGTGGGCGACGGACTGGGGCTCGGGCTGGCGGTGTCTTACGCCATCGTTCACGAACTCGGCGGCCGCCTGACCGCCAGCAACCAGGGCGAGGGCGCGCTGTTTACGCTGACGCTGCCGATCGCACAGGACTCTTGAAGCATGCTCAATTCAGTGATCGTGGTCGATGATGAGGCCAGTATTCGCAGTGCCGTGGAGCAATGGCTAAGCCTGAGCGGGTTTGCGGTGCAGCTGTTCAGTTGCGCCGAAGACTGCCTGCGCCAGCTGCCGCCGCATTTTGCCGGGGTGGTGGTCAGTGATGTGCGCATGCCGGGCATGGGTGGCCTCGCCCTGCTCAGCCAGTTGCAGCAACTGGACCCGGACCTGCCGGTGATTCTGCTGACCGGGCATGGCGACGTGCCGATGGCCGTCGAAGCCATGCGCGATGGCGCCTACGACTTTCTGGAAAAACCCTTCAGCCCCGAAGCGCTGCTCAGCAGCCTGCGCCGGGCCCTGGAAAAGCGCCAACTGGTCCTGGAAAACCGCCGCCTGCATGAACAGGCCGACCTGCGTGAACAGATTGACGGGCGCTTGCTCGGCGTGTCACGCAGCGTGCAGACCTTGCGCCGACAAATCATTGATTTGGCGCCATTGCCGGTCAACGTGCTGATCCGTGGTGAAACCGGCAGCGGCAAAGAACTGGTCGCCCGCTGCCTGCATGACTTTGGCCCGCGTGCAGACAAACCCTTCGTGGCGCTGAACTGTGCGGCCATCCCTGAGCAACTGTTTGAGGCCGAGCTGTTTGGCCATGAAAACGGTGCCTTCACCGGCGCCCAGGGCAAACGTATCGGCAAACTGGAATACGCCGACGGCGGCACGTTGTTTCTTGATGAGATAGAGAGCATGCCCCTGGCCCAACAAGCCAAATTGCTGCGGGTGTTGCAGGAACAAAAACTGGAGCGTTTGGGCTCCAACCAGAGCATCCATGTGGATTTGCGCGTGGTTGCCGCCACCAAACCGGACTTGCTCGACGAAGCGCGGGCCGGGCGTTTTCGTGAAGACCTGGCGTATCGCCTGACCGTGGCCGAATTGCGCCTGGCGCCGTTGCGTGATCGCCGCGAAGACATTGCCCTGTTGTATGAGGCGTTCGCCCGCCAGGCCGCAGAACGGCTGGGGCGCAGCGCCCCGGCCATGACCGGGCCGCATCTGGCGCACTTGCTCAGCCACCACTGGCCGGGCAATGTGCGCGAACTGGCGAACACCGCCGAGCGGCACGTGCTGGGGCTGGGCGAGCCGCAGTTCGATGACATTGACGCAGGCCAATCGCTGGTCGCGCAGCAAGAAGCCTTTGAAGCGCAATGCTTGCGGGCAGCGTTGACGCGCCATAAAGGCGATATCAAGGCCGTGCTCAACGAACTGCAACTGCCCCGCCGCACCCTGAATGAAAAGATGCAGCGCCATGGCTTAGTGCGCGAAGCGTTTTTGAGTGCTGAATAAAACAATTCATCTGTAGGAGCGAGCTTGCTCGCGATCTTTTGATCTAGATCTTGCTTTTGATCTTGATCTAAAAGGCCCCATTAAACCA
>NZ_WIWK01000070.1:0-32868 GCF_009600165.1 Pseudomonas sp. FSL R10-0399 | reverse complement strand
GCACGTCAGCCGCCAGGCGGCGCTCGCCGTTGAACATGACCTCGCGCTCGCCCGACAAGGTGGCCGCCACATAAGACAACGGCGTCAGGTCACCGCTGGCGCCTACCGAGCCCTCTTCGGGGATGAGCGGCAAAATGTCGTGGGCGATAAACCCTTGCAGGCGCTCCAGCAGTTCAACGCGTACCCCGGACACCCCGTGGCACAGCGACTGCAAGCGGGCGGCCAGCACGGCGCGGGTCGCCTGGGCATCAAGCATTTTGCCCAGGCCACAGCCGTGGAAGGTGTAGAGGTGACGTGGCAGCGCTTCGACATGCTCCAGCGGCACCGCCACCACGCACGAGTCGCCGTAGCCGGTGGTCACGCCGTAAATCACGCCCTCTTTGTCGAGCAATGAATCGAGAAAACGCGCGCCTTTGGCGATGCGTTCGCGGTACTCGGCGTCGTCTTGCAAACGGATCGGCACCTGACGATTGGCCAGAGCCAGCACGTCTTCAATGCGCAATGGGGTTTGGCCGAAGGTTACTGGCTCATGCTGATGCGTCGTCATCGGTTTTCCAGAAAGGGTAAAAGTTAAACCATTGTTGCGGCGCCTCAAGGCAGTAATGCCCCAGCCGTTCGGCATAGCGCGCCGCCCACTCGGCGATCACCTGATCGCGGTCGCTGCGCCGCCATTCAATGGCCTCGGCGAAGGGTTCGATAACCACCCGATAGCGGCCTTGGTGTTTCAGGCAAAACAATAAATTGACCTGGCACTTGAGCAACCCGGCCAGCAACCACGGGCCTTGCGGGAAGGGCGCCGGGTGGCCGAGAAAGTTGACCTGCGCGGTGCGGGCGCCATGCAGCGGCACGCGGTCACCGGCAATGGCCAGCCACTCGCCGTTTTCCAGGCGTTGGCTCAATTGCAGCATGACGCCGGGGTTGAGCTCGCTAACTTGAATCAGCCGCACATGCGTGGCCCCGGCCTCGCCCAGCAAACGGTTGAAGTGCTCGGCATGGCGGGTGTGCACCAGCACGTTCAGGGTGATTTTCTCGCCCAGTTCAGCGAGGGCCCGGCACACCTCAAGGTTGCCCAAATGAGCGCCCACCAGCATTTGCCCGCGCTCACTGCGCATTTGCTCGCGCAGCCGGGCGGGGTCGATGATCTCGATGTCTTGGGTCTTGAGGCGGCCGTTCCACACGTCGAGCTTGTCGAGCAGCGCGTCGGCAAACGCCATGAACTGGCCGAACACCCGCCACGGCGTGGGGCGCAAGGCGGGCTGCCCGCTCCAGTCGGCCAGGTGCTGCTGGTAGTGCCAGATGCTGCGTCGGGCTTTGCGGCCGAAGACAAAAAAGTACAGCACGATGGCGTACAACACGGGGGCCAGCAGGCGGCGGCCGAGTACTTTGACCCCGAAGGCCGTGAGCTTCATCAGCCAAAAATTGCCCCGCTCTTTATGCTCGGCCCAATGCTGTGGTGTCTCGCTCATGCCCGCCAGCGCCTCCATAGAATGCTCGGCAAACGCACCAACATGCCGAAGAACAGCTTGGTGTGCATGGCCGAGATCAAGGCGTTGTCATGGAACAGGCGAAAGTGCGACAGGCCGTCTTGCGGGTAATGCACCTTGGTTGCCAGCCACTGCATCGGCTGATTGCGCCACGCCAGGCGCACGAGGATCTCGGGGTCGAAGTCCATGCGTTTGCCCAGCTTGACCGAGTCCAGCAGCGCCAGTGTCGGCGCCAGCGGGTACACCCGAAAGCCGCACATCGAGTCGGGAATACGCAGTGACAGGCTGTTGATCCACACCCACACATGGGTCAAGTAGCGTGCATACAAGCGGCCTTTGGGCACGCTGGCGTCGTATTGCGGGTAACCGCAGATCAGCGCCTCGGGGTTGTGCTGTGAGGCCTGGATAAAGGTCGTGACATCGCTGAGGTCGTGCTGGCCGTCGGCATCGACTTGCAGCGCATGGGTAAAGCCCAGGCGTGAGGCCTCTCGCAAACCGGCCATGACGGCGCCGCCTTTGCCTTGGTTGACGGCCAGGCGCACCAGATAGATGTGCTCGTGCCGGGCCAGCTCGGTGAGCACGGCGCTGCACGCGGGGCTGCTGGCGTCGTCGACCAGCACACAGGGCAAGCCTGCGGCCTGCAACGCCTCGACCACGGCGGGCACAGCGGTTTCATGGTTATACACCGGGATCACGGCGCAGGAGTTATGCATGACGGTCGGCCTTTGTGGGAGCGGGCTTGCTCGCGATACAGGCGCTGCGGGTTTTCTGAAGCGGCGCGTTGATGCAATCGCGAGCAAGCCCGCTCCCACAGCATTCACAGATCAACTTATCCACAGGCGGCCTCCAGCACGATACGGCCACTGGAGCAGGCGGCGTTGGCGTTGCGGTAGGCAAAATGCAATTTGCTGCGTTCGCGATCAAAGCGCAGGGTCAACTCGATTTCATCGCCGGGGCGCACCAGTTGCTGAAACTTGAGCACTTCCATGCCGGCAAAGCGGGGCGGCAGGTCGAGCAGTTGCTGGCCCAGGTTGATGGCCCAGTCCACTTGCACCACGCCGGGCAGCACCGGCGTTTTGGGGAAGTGCCCGCTAAAATACGCAAGGTCAGGCGGGATCGACAGGGTGAGTGTCCAGCCGTCATCGCCGGGCTGTTGGCTGAGCACTTCAGGCAATGTTGGCCGTGGCGCCAGCAGCAACGCATCAACCTGCGCTTGGGGCAGTTTGCCTTGGCTGGTGAGCGGCATTTGCCGCAGCAACCGCCAGCGGCGCGGCAATGCCAGCGCTTCGCAATAGGGCCCAAGGTGCAGGCGCAGGGCTTGGGTCAGGGCTCGGCGGCCGTGTTCACGCAGGGCAAACAGCCCGCTTTGGCTGAGTACCAGCAAGGCGCCCAGCGAGGCGCGGTTTTCATTGACCACGCCCAGGCGTGCTTCTGCAACCCATGGGTGGGTGCTCAAGGCCTGTTCCAGCTGTGGCAGCGAGATGCGTTTTTCTTCAAGTTTGACGATGCGGTCCAGACGCCCCAGCAGTTCAAAGCGCCCGTCGGCTTCAATGCGCGCCGCATCGGCCGTTTGCTCGACATGGCCTGCCATCAGGTACGGCGAGGCGATGCCTAGCGCGCCGTCCTCACTCTGGCTTAGATGAACCCCGGCAAACGGCTGCCACAAGGTTGGACCCTGGCGCCATGCAATGCCGCCGGTTTCTGAGCTGCCAAAAATCTCGGTAGGCCATTGGCCCAAGCGCTGCTCCAGCGCATGAGCCGCCTCGGCAGGTAATGCGCCGCCCGAAGAGAACACCCGGCGCACCTGGCTCAAGGCCGGCCAGTCGAGGTTGTCGGCCATGCGTTTGAGCAGGGCGGGGCTGGCCACCCAGGCAAATGCCGCGTGTTCGCGGCTGGCGCGCTGCATGTCTTCGGGGAACGCCAGTTGCTGGCGAGTAAAAACCCGGCCCGCACACAGCGGCCACAACACGCGGAACAACAGCCCGTAGATATGCTGCGCGGCCACGCTGGCGATGATGCACGCATCGCCCAGTTCATGGCCCCACAATTGCTCGAGGGTTTCTACCTCATTGGCCATTTGCCGCAGGCTTTTGTCGATACGCTTGGGCTCGCCGCTGGAGCCTGACGTGCACAGGCTCAGTTGGCACGCGTCCAGATCCAGCTCGGCAGGGGCCAATGGTGCGCCATACAAGGCGTGCAGCTCGGTGCTGGCGGTCAACCATAGATCGACGTGGCTGGCCCAGCGCTCACGGGTGTGGGCTTGCAGGTCTGCGGGCAATAACACGCTGACCCCGGCGCGCCAGGCGCCCAGCAGCGCGATGGCCAATTCACCCGCGTCGTCCAGGTGCACGGCCATGCGTCGCACGCCACGTTGCTGCAACCCGCCCGCCAGGCTCAGGGCCTGCGCGCAGAGAGTGTGATGGGTGAGCGTTGGTTCAACGCTGACGGTGCGACGGGCATCGCCCTCAAGCAACAGTTGCTCAAGTTTTATCCACTTCATGCCTGGCCTCTTACCTTTTGTCGTATCAGCCATTCAATGGCAAACAGCAGCCCCATCAGCCCGTAGGCGATCAAGCCGTTGTACAACGTCCACCAGCTCAGCGGCGCCCACAGTGTGAGGCTGGCCGCGATCAGGCCGTTGAGCATAAAAAACAGGCACCAGACCTGGGTGACCTGGCGCGTATAACGAATCGCGCTGTCGGGGAGTACCGGCTCACGCAGCCGGGCCAGACGCTCGACCATCGGCGGGCCGAACTTGAGGCTCAGGCCAAACAGGCTGAGCATCAGGCTGCTGATCAGTACGGGGTACCAGCGCAGCAGAGCCGGGCTGTTAAACAGCGCCAGCAGCGCACAAAACACCAGCGCGACCCCGGCGATCCACAGGCTGCCGGGGCGTCGTTCACCGGTCAGTACCCGTGCCAGCCACAGGCCGCCAAGCAGCAGCGCAAACTGCCACGGAGCAAAGTGGGCCATGCCGAAATGCACCGCAAAGGGGTACAGCAGGCCCGCCAGCAGCAGGCCCAGGCCGATCAGTCGGCTCATGCGTGCGGTTGCACCAAGTGGTAAACCGCTTCAACCACATCATTGACGGTGCGCACCGATTTGAAGGCTTCGGCGGCAATTTTTTTGCCGGTTTTGCGCTTGATGTGATCGATCAGGTCGACCGCGTCGATGCTGTCGATTTCCAGGTCCTGATACAAATTGGCCTCCAGCGTGACGCGTTCGGGTTCCAGTTCGAAGAGTTCGACCATGGCGTCGCGCAGGATGTTGAAAATGTCTTCACGGGTTTGCATGGTTCGGTCTCAGGCAGCCTGTTTGGCTGTGACAAAAGCCGCAAGGCTGGTCACGTTGGAAAAGTGGTCACGGGTGTCTTTGGCGTCGGCATCTATTTTGATGCCATATTTTTTTTGGATCGCCAGGCCTAGCTCCAGGGCATCGACCGAGTCCAGCCCCAGGCCTTCGCCAAACAGGGTTTGCTCATCGCCAATGTCGCTGATGCTGATGTCTTCAAGGCCCAGGGCGTCGATGATCAGCTGTTTGATTTCATGGTGTAGATCGCTCATCTGTGGCGAGCTCCTTAATAAAGTAGTCATGCACGAAGTCGTTAAGCAGGCGCGAAGCCTTGGGCGGCGGGCCTGCTGCTGCAAAGGCATTTGGATCTATATCGGCCCCGACACAAAAACTGAAGTGCACGCGGCGTTTGGGGATGCGGTACCACGGCTCGGCTTTGGTCAGCGTGGTGGGGCTGACCTTGATTACCACTGGGGTCAGGATTTTCGCACCGCGCAAGGCGATGGCGGCGGCCCCCCGATGAAAGGCCGGCATGTGGCCTGGCGGGGTGCGGGTGCCCTCCGGGAAGATAATCAGCGTCTGGCCTTGTTGCAGGGCCTCTGCGGCCTTGTCGAGCATGTCAATGCTGCCGTCATTGCTGATGTATTGCGTGGCGCGTACGGGGCTGCGGGTGAACGGGTTTTGCCAAAGGCTTTGCTTAACCACGCAATTGGCGTTGCGCACCAGCCCGATCAGAAACACCACATCAATCAGCGAGGGATGGTTGGCAATGATCATTTGGCCGGGGCGCCCGAGGCGCTCGGCACCTTGCACGTCATAGGTCAGTACGCCCAGGCGGGTCATAAAGCGGATAAACAGCCAGAACAGTCGGCTGACGGTGTAACGCGCGCGCTCGCGCTGGCGCAGGGCGTCGCCTGGCAAGCAACTGAGCAGCGGGAAAATGACCAGCCGCAGGCACAGGCACCCAAACCCGAACAGCACGAAGCTGATGGCGGTGGCCAGCAGGCGCCAGTAGTAAGCATTAGCGGTTTTCACGACGTACGTTGCCACTGCCAGAGCCGGTTTTGCCAGGCGTGTTGAAACGACGTCTGGCCGCTGAGCAGGTGCTGTAACAATTGCAATGCATGAGGCCACGGGGCTTGGGCGATATCAGCAGGCCGGGTGGACAACGACAGGTGCCACTGCTCACCGGGTGTCAGCAGCAGGCCCACTGCATAGGCAAAGGGCACGTCGTCAACCCAGGGCCGGTAAGCCTCGGGCGGTTGTTCTTCAGTGATCACCAGCAGCACGGCGGGCGCGCCGTCATTAAGCAGCGCACAGGCTTCGATCAGGCCATGTTCGAGGCCATCACCGGCCGCCGCGAGGGCAGTCATTTCGCTGGTTTCGCCGCGCATGATCGACCACAGGCCAATGACCGCGTTGTGCACCGAGAGGCTGAACTGGGTGGGTGACAAGGGCTGCCTGGCTGCGAGCTCGTTCAGCAGGTCGAAGGTGCGCGGGGTTTCGCCGTGGCGCGAAACAAACACCAGTGGCAGCGCCTCATGACCTTCAGCCAAGGGCCAGCCGACACTGAATGCCATGCGTGCCAGGCGACTGAGGCGGCGGCGTTGCATGGCCGGTAAAAACGACACGTCGGGGCTGGCATCGCTGGCGGCGATAACGTGGGGGTGCTGGCTCCAGGCCTGCCAATCGGCCACGCTGTCGAGGCCCGGAGCCCAGGCTCGCCAAGCGGCAATATTGAAGTTAATCACTGGAGGTTCATCCCGCCCTTGCGGGCTTCCTTGATGCGAAGGTAGGCAGCGGTCAATGCGGCACTAGTAACAAAGTGCCGCATTATCCCGGTGCTGTTGGTTCGTAGCAAATATCGCTTACATTTTTGTGCCAGTTTTTTTGGCTTATCGGACGAAATAGCTATCTTTTTGTAATCGCTAAACTATGGGCGCCTGTATGACTTTGAAAAAAGAGGTCTGTTCCGGCGTATATAGGGATAAATCTGCCTTGGTTGAAGCTCTTTTCTCTGCGAGGTAGCGAAGTTGTTCTCAGGGCATCTACACTCGGGCACTTATTGATACACGGAGGTTTTGAAATGCGTCGCGTGGTGTTCAACCAAAAAGGTGGTGTGGGCAAGTCCAGCATCGCTTGTAACCTGGCGGCCGTCAGTGCCAGCGAGGGGTATCGCACTCTGTTGGTCGATCTGGATGCTCAGGCCAACTCCACTCAATACCTCACCGGGCTGACAGGTGATGACATCCCGATGGGTATCGCCGAGTTCTTCAAGCAAAGCCTGTCTGCGGGCGTGGGGTCGAAGAAGAATCGGGTCGATATTTACGAAACACCGTTCGACAACCTGCACATCATAACCGCCACGCCCGAACTGGCAGACTTGCAGCCCAAGCTTGAGGCCAAGCACAAGATCAACAAGCTCAAAAAGCTGCTGGATGACTTGGCTGAAGACTACGACCGCATTTACATCGATACACCGCCCGCGCTGAACTTTTATGCGGTATCGGCATTGATTGCCTGCGATCGTGTATTGATCCCCTTCGACTGCGACAGCTTTTCGCGTCAGGCGTTGTACGGCCTGCTGAGCGAAATTGAAGAGCTGAAAGAGGACCACAACGAAGACCTGCTGGTTGAAGGCATTGTGGTCAACCAGTTCCAGGCTCGCGCCAGCCTGCCGCAGCAAATGCTCGATGAGTTGATTGCCGAAGGCCTGCCCGTGCTGCCGGTGTACCTCACCAGCTCAGTCAAAATGCGCGAGTCGCATCAGGCCAGCCAGCCCTTGGTGTATTTAGAACCACGGCACAAGCTGACCCTGCAATTTGTTGAACTACACGATCACCTGGAACGAAACGCTTAAGCCCGCACGCCGTGGCTTTGCAGCCAGGCCTTGAGCTGTTGCAACGGGAAGGCGCCGCTTTGACGGGCGACTTCCTGGCCGTTTTTGTACAGGATCAGGCTCGGAATCGAGCGAATGCCCAGTTGCGCTGACAGTTGCTGGTTGGCATCGCTGTCGAGCTTGGCCAACCGGCACACACCCACCAATTGGCTGGCCGCCTGTTCAAACACCGGCGCAAAGGCCTTGCACGGCCCACACCAGTCCGCCCATACATCCACCAGCAGTGGCAGGTCGCCTTTGATCTGGCTGGCGTAATCGGTTTGTTTCAGATCGAAAGGCTTGGCGATCAGCACCTCATTCTTACAGCGCCCACACTTGGGGTGCTCGCCCACGCGCGCGGCGGGGATACGGTTAAGGCCGTTGCAGTGAGGGCAGGGGATAAGCAGCGGGTCGGTCATTTCAAATACTCCGGAAATTGCTGTGGCGCGCTCCTGCAAAAATGAGCACGTCGCGTAGAGGTGCAGTTCAGCAGATGTTGCCCCCGCCCGCCACTGGCTGTGACGTATCTGCTCACAATGTGCCTGCGCCGCCTTGAGCCCTTGAATCTAGGCTGTTGGAACCCGCCTGATGAGACACCGTCGGTCAGATGCCGAATATCGCGCTTTGCGATATGGTGCGCCCAGTTTAGCCTGCTTAACGGATGTAATAAGGAGTAAACCTGTGAGTTCACTGATTGAACAGGCTGCCCAGCATTGGCCGTTCGTTTCGCCACTGTTGCGAAAACCTAAAAATGAAGCGGATTACGACCAGTTGGTCGAAGCCCTTGATGAACTGACCGACCGCATTGGCGACGATGAAAGCCATCCGCTCATGAGCCTGGTAGACATCATCGGTGATTGGGTCGAAGCCTATGACCTTGAGCATCGGCCGATGCCCAAGGTCAGTGGTGTAGATGTGTTGCGCTCAGTGATGCAAGAGCATGGGCTGAACCAGAGTGATCTGCCGGGCGTGGGCACGCAGTCGGTGGTATCCGAAATCCTCAGCGGCAAGCGTCAGCTTAACGTGCGCCAAATTCGCTGGCTGGCAGATCACTTTAAAGTGCCGGTAGAGATGTTTATTTGAGGGTGTCGGCCTGCAATACGCTGTCCAGCGTGGCATCCACCAGGCCTTTGCTCATTTCCACCAGTTGCAAGCTGGCAAACGTCAGGCTGTGGCTGGTTTGAGGGCTGGCGACCTGGCTTTCGGCACACAGAACCGTGGCGCTGCTGAGTAACTGGGCTGCCAGTTCCAGCGCGAGTTTGATGGGGATACCGGCGTTAACGCTGAACAGGCAATCGCCGGTCAGGCTGTGGCCGAAAGGGGTTTGATGAGTGATCAGGGGCATGGGTTAACTCCACTATGAGATTGGAGTTGCCACATATCGCCGTCAAACGAAGGGTGGCAACTGTGTGCAGGTTGACGGACCGGTCATAGTGGAACCCGGCGCACCCAAGGATGCCCCACACACAGTCGCCATAACAATCATTCGGGCACGAAAGTGCGCGAACGAATTTCTAGACTATGCGTTCCACTATGAAGAGCCCGACCGTCAAACCGGATCACGAATGTGTCGTGACGTCGGCGAGGATAGGGGCTGGCGCACAGAGGGTCAATCGGTTGGCAGGTAGTCCGCTTCCCTGGCTTCAGACGAATACGTCTGTCATAGCGGGTACCCTTCACTGCTATGGGATGTAGGCACGCCACAGGTCTCGCGACTACAAGAAGAGTAAGTGTTGCCCGCTCATACGCCATATATCTGTAGGAGCGAGCTTGCCTCGCGATCTTTTAAAGATCAAAAGATCGCGAGACAAGCTCGCTCCTACACGGTTGTGGGCGTTTTAAGAGGAGCAGCTGATCTCTAGGTGCTTGCCCCACTCGGGTGGGCGTTCGGCGTAGGGTTGCATGCCCGGTTGTTCGGTGAACGGTTGGGTCAGGACGCTGTGCAAGCGCCGTACTTCGCTGTAATCACCGGCCTCGGCAGCGTCGATGGCTTTTTGTGCCAGGTAGTTGCGCAGGATGTACAGCGGGTTGACCGCGTGCATGCGTTCACGGCGTTGCTGTTGGTCTGGCTCGCCGTCGCGGGCCACGCGGGCGAGGTATTGCGCGGCCCATTCGTCAAACCCCTTGAGGTCGATAAAGTCGTCGCGCAGGCGGGCAACCGCATGTTCTGCCGGTTCGTCGCCCAGGCGACGGAAGAACAGGGTGTAGTCGATGGCGCTGCCTTGCATGCGTTGCAACAGGTCTTCGATCAGTTTTTGATCACCGTCTTCGGCGGTGGTCAGGCCCAGGCGGCGGCGCATCAGGTCGAGGTAGTGCGTCTGGTACAGCGGCAAGAACAAGCCCAATGTTTCACGCAGGGCGTCAACGCTGATAAACGGTGTCAGTGCCTGGGCCAGGGCGCTGAGGTTCCATTGGCCAATGGGCACCTGGTTGCTGAAGGAGTAGCGCCCCTGGTGGTCGGAGTGGTTGCAGATGAACTGCGCGTCGAAGTCGTCAAGAAAGGCGAACGGGCCGAAGTCGAAGGTAATGCCCAGGATCGACATGTTGTCGGTGTTCATCACGCCGTGACAAAACCCGTAGGCCTGCCATTTGGCGATCAGTTCAGCGTTGCGCTCGACGATTTCGCGGAACATCGCCAGATGGGGCTCCGGCTGCTCCAGGCATTCAGGGTAGTGCAGGGCCAGCACGTGGTCGGCCAGTTGCTTTTGTTGTTCCGGGCGTTTGGTGTAGTAGAAGTACTCAAAGTGCCCGAAGCGGATATGGCTGTGCGCCAGGCGCAGCACCATGGCGCCGCGTTCTTGTTTTTCACGCCACACCGGGGTGTCGGAGCCGATCACGCACAGGGCGCGACTGGTGGGAATACCCAGCGCGTGCAGGGCTTCGCTGGCGAGAAACTCGCGGATCGACGAACGCAGCACCGCACGGCCATCGCCCATGCGCGAGTAGGGCGTCATGCCGGCGCCTTTGAGGTGCAGGTCCCAATGCTCGCCCGCCTGGTTGTAGACCTCGCCCAACAACAGCCCGCGGCCATCGCCCAGTTGCGGGTTGTACGAGCCGAACTGGTGGCCGGAATAGATCATCGCCCGTGGCTCGGCATCGGCCCATAAGGTATGGCCGCCAAACAATTGGGCAAACACCGGGTCGTGGGCCACGGCCGGGTCCAGGTCGAGCAAGGCCATTGCCGCATCGCTGGCGACCACCAGCCGTGGTGCGTCGAGCGGGTCGGGCAGCACGTGGGTTGAAAACGCGTCACCCAGGCGGGCGAAACGGTTGTCAAAGGTCAGTTCGTCGAGGGCTTTCAATGGCCGTCTCCAGCAAAATGTGAGGGTAAACACCCTGTGTAGGAGCGAGCTCGCCTCGCGATCTTTTAAAGATCAAAAGATCGCGAGGCGAGCTCGCTTACAGACGTTTAGGCGTCCTGTTAGTCGGGCTTACCCGGCAGGGGCTTTTGTTCCGGCGTTGGCAGGTCCATGGGCACCAGTTTGTATTCCTGGTTGCTGGTGTTCTTGAGGTACACCTCCATCTGCTGGAACGAGATGTTGATGTTGTGTGCCTTGAACTCGCGGTTGATAAAGCGGTTCACTTCGTCGATCACCGGGTTGCGGTCGCCCAGGTCACGCACGTGCATGCGCAGTTCGTGGTCCAGCGTGCTCTGCCCGAAGCTCAAGAAGTACACATGCGGCTCGGGCTCTTTGAGCACGCGGGGGTTTTCTTGCGCGGCCTTGAGCAGCAGGCTCTTGACTAGGTCCAGGTCAGAGCCGTAATCAACGCCCAGCTTGAGGGTCACGCGGGTGATGGTGTCGGTCAGCGACCAGTTGATCAGTTGCCCTGTGATAAAGGTCTTGTTCGGGACAATGATGTCTTTGCGGTCGAAGTCGGTGATGGTGGTCGCGCGGATGCGGATCTTGCTCACGGTACCCGACAGGTTGCCGATGGTGATGGTGTCGCCAATGCGCACCGGGCGCTCGAAGAGGATCATGATGCCGGAGATAAAGTTGGCGAAGATCTCCTGCATCCCGAAGCCCAGGCCCACCGAGAGGGCCGCCACCAGCCATTGCAGTTTGTCCCAGCTCACGCCCAGGGTTGAGAGCGTGGCGACAAAGCCGACGCCGATGATCACGTAGGTCAGCAGCGTGGTGGTGGCGTAGGCGCTGCCTTGCGCCAGGTCGAGCCGTGACAGCACCAGCACTTCCAGCAAACCGGGCAGGTTGCGCGCCAGGGCAATGCTGATGCCGACGATGATCAACGCGCCCAGCACGTCACCAATGCTGATGGGCACCATGCTCATGTTGGCGCCGGTACCGCTGGTGTATTCGTACAGGGTGATGTTATCGAGGTAGGAAAAGACCGAAATCAAGTCGGCCCAGACCCAATACAGCACCCCGATAAAGGCCGCGAGCAAGGCCAGACGAATCAGGCGCAGCGATTGCTGGTTGACCTGTTCGATGTCCAGTGTCGGTTCTTCAACGATGGCGTCGTTGCCTTCCCCGGCTTCCTTGGCCGCCTGGCGCTTGGCCAAAGCCCGCTGGTAGGCCAGCCGCCGCGCCGCGACCGAGAGGCCGCGCACAAAGGTGGCTTCAACCACCAGCCAGAGCATCAGCAGGTACAGGGTGTTAATAAGTCGGTCGCTGAGTTTGAGCGCGGTGTAGTAGTAGCCAAAACACACTGCCACAAACAGTGCGAGGGGCAGCAGGGCGAACGCGAAACCAAGCAGCTTGCGCACGCGGTAGGCTTTTTTCTCGGTCTGGTCGTTGAGGATCAGGCGGCACAGCAGCCACGCCATGGTGGCGTAGCACGTCAACACCACGAGGATACCCAGCACGTCGTCGGCCAGCGCCGCCGGTTGCTGTTCGGCAAAGGCGACCACGGCCACCAGTGCCAGCACCACCAGGCCGAGTCTGCGGATCCAGTTTTGCAGGAAGGCAACCAGCGGTTTCTCCCAGCGGAAATGCAGTTCAGCCACGCCGCCCGGCGCCAGAATCCGGTAGGCGGTATAGAACACCAGCCAGGCTTCGGCCATTTGCATCAAGGCCGCGCCGGTGTTGGCGTTCATGCCGCGGGCATCGGTTTGCAAGGCGTACCCGCACAGGGCCAGGGCCAGAGAAACCGGCATCGCCAGCAAGATGTTGATGAGGATGGCCAGCGGCGTGTGCCATTGGCTGTCGCGCTTGAAGTGGCCAATGTCCTTATGGATATCGTTGAGCTTGTTGTACAGGTAGCGGCGCTTCCACAGCAGGGCGATCATCACCAGCACAAACGGCAAAAACAGCAGCGGCCGCTGGATCAGGCCTTCTGCCAGTTCGGTGACGCTGGAGCCCCACGGCAGGGTGACGAGTTGTTGCTTGAGGTGGCGCGGGGCCGACTCCAGCCAGTCCAGATCCAGCGGCTTGTTGCTGGGGATCCAGAACATCTGCTCATCCAGCGTCGCCCGCAGGCCCTGCGCGGTGCTGAGCAGCTGCTTTTGGTTCAGTTGCAGGTTGATCGACTCGCTGAGCAGCGAGCTGAGTTCGCGGTTCAAGCGGTCCAGCAGGTCGCTGCGGGTGTTGACCAGTTCGAGCAGGGTTTTGCGCAGTTGCGGCGTCACCTGGTCAGCGGGCTGGGTCGACAGCAAGTTATCAACATAGGCAATCGGGTTGCTGATCAGCTCGCGCTGTTGGTTGATCTCAAATTGGTACAAGCGGATATCGGCGATTTCATCGGCCAAATTCTTGTCCATCTTTTGCAGGCGCGGTAGCGCTTGTTTCTGCTGGTAGAGGATCTTGGACAGCAGCAAACTGCCCCGCAGAACGTTGATTTGCTCATCCAGCGCCTGATCACTTTGGGTGACGTTGTCCAGCTGCTGCTTGGTTTCAAGGTTCTGCTGGGTGACCACGTTGAGGCGGTCGGTGCTGCGTAACAGGTAATCGGAGAGCCGCAGGTTGGTTGCGCTTTCGGTCGCCAGCAAGCTGCTGCTACCAGATTTTTGCGCCTCAATCGATTGTTCGGTCACGGTCTGTTGCGACTGGGCCAGACGCTTCTTGTTGATCAGGGTCTGCAGGTCCTGGATTTCCTGATCCTGGCGCGTGGTTTTTTCCAGCAGCAGGTCGTGCTGGCTGCCGCTCAGGTCTTGCAGTTGGCTGTTGCCGGCCAGCTCCTGACGGCGCAGCGCGATCAACGCGGTGAGCGCTGCCGATTCGGCACTGAGCTGGTTGCGTTGATCGGTGGTGAGCACTTTGCCGTTGTCGCGGCCGACTTTGAGGATGTTGCCGATCTGCTGAATGCGGGTCTGGCTGTTGCTGATTTCGGCCTGAGCGCGCTCGGGGCGGGTCTGGGCGGCGATGCTCTGGGTGTTGGCGCTGGCCAGGGCTTTTTGCAGCTCACCTTGCTCGGTGGTGCGGTCGGCGAGCATTTGCTCCAGTTGCTGCACTGACAGCGTGGCGTAGCGCTGTTCGATGGGCACCACTTTGCTGGCCTTGAGGCGGGCCAGTTCGCGCTGGTTATCGATGGTTTGGCGCGGGGCACTGTGGAGCTGGTCTTTGACCTCGATCAGGCGCTGTTCGTAGTCGCTTTTGTTGGCCAGAAAGCTCAAGGTCTGCTCGAGCACCGTCTGCAAGGCTTTCTGGTCGGCGTCGGGCAGTTTGCGGTCGGCTATTTTGTCCAGGCTTAGCTGCACGGCCTCGGCCGAAGGCGGGTCACCCGCGTAAACCGGGCCAACGGAAAGGCTCAGGCCGAGCAGGACTGTTGCGAATAACGTGCGCAGAGTTGGCATAGAATCCGGTCAAGCAAGCGTAGGAAATTTGGAGTTTAGAGGAACAACCCCGGTCCCGGGGCACTTCCTTCGGGGAATCTGACGCCCACTTTGCCTATCTTGTTCCCGTCCATGACCGCGACGGTCCAGATGGTGTTGTTCCACTCGACCTGGTCGCCGACAACCGGCGCGCCGCCGACTTTTTGCGCAATAAAGCTGCTGAGCGGAGTGTCCGGGCTGATGCCATCGAGCTTCAGGCCGTAAAGTGCCGAGACGGCGCCCAACTGGGCATCGCCTTCGAGTACAAAGTCGCCGAAAAAGCGCAGGTCCAGCCCGCGAGTTGGTGGCTGGCTGAACAGTTTGCCCAAGGCTGGCAAGTTGTGCTCATGGCCGATCACACAGAGCAAATCGCCGATTTCCAGCGTGGTGCTACCCGACGGGTGGAGCAACGTCTGGTCGCGGAACAAGGCGGCGATACGCGTGCCTTCGGGCATTTTCAGTTCGCGCAGAGCCGCGCCGATGCACCAGTTTTGTGCGTCCAGCCGATAAACGAACAGCTCCCACTCGCTGGTCACATGTACTTCCAGGGCCGAGCGAGAGATAGGCGCGAGGTCTGGCGGTACGGTGACCTTGAGCAGCTTGGCGACCCACGGCAGGCTTGTGCCCTGCACCAAAAGGGATACCAGCACGATAAAGAAGGCGAGGTTGAAATACAGCTGCGCGTTCGGCAATCCCGCCATCAGCGGGAACACCGCCAGAATGATCGGCACCGCGCCGCGCAGGCCGACCCACGAAATAAAGGCTTTTTCGCGCCCGTGGAAGGCCTTGAAGGGCAGCAGGCCGACGAATACCGACAGCGGGCGGGCGAACAGAATCATCCACAGGGCCAGAAGCAGCGCGGGCACCGCGATAGGCAGCAGGTCGTGTGGCGTGACCAGTAAGCCCAGCACCAGGAACATGCCTATTTGCGCCAGCCAGGCCATGCCGTCAAGCATGTGCAAAATGCCGTGGCGGCTGCGGATCGGGCTGTTGCCCAGCACCAGACCGCACAGGTAAACCGCCAAAAAGCCGCTGCCGTGCAGGGCGTTGGTCAAGGCAAACACCACCAGCCCACCAGCGATCACCAGAATCGGGTACAGGCCGTTGGCCAAGTGGATACGGTTAACCATTTGCAGCATCAGCCAGCCACCGGCCAGGCCGACAATGGCGCCGATGCCGAACTCGCGCAGCAAATCCAGGAGCAGGCTGGCATGCAGCGTAGTTTCGCCGCTGGCAAGCATGTCGATCAGGGTGACGGTGAGGAACACCGCCATCGGGTCGTTGCTCCCGGATTCGATCTCAAGGCTGGCCGAGACCCGTTCGTTCAAGCCCTTGCCGCCCAGCAGCGAGAACACCGCCGCAGCATCGGTGGAGCCGACAATCGCGCCGATCAACAGGCCCTGAATCAAATTGAGGTTAAACAGCCAGGCCGCCACCAGGCCGGTCAGCCCGGTGGTGATCATCACCCCCACGGTGGCCAGCGAGAGGGCAGGCCATAACGCCACGCGGAAACTGGAGACCCGCGTGCGCAAGCCGCCGTCGAGCAAAATCACCGCCAGGGCGAGGTTGCCCACCAGATAGGCGGTAGGGTAGTTGTCAAAAATAATACCGCCGCCATCGACACCGGCGGCCATGCCCACGGCCAGGATAATCACCAGAATCGGGATGCCCAGGCGTGAAGATAAAGAACTGACCAGAATACTTGCGCCTACCAGCAACGCGCCGATCAAGAACAGGCTGTTGATGGTCGTCGCATTCAAAGGCAGTACTCCATAAAAAACAGAAAAGACAGGGCGTACCCATGCAGGCTACGTGCCAGCGATTCTAACCTGCGTTATTGGCGCGCTGTCAAAAAGCTTTTCAGGGTTGCTTGGCCGTGGATGAAACACGTGCTGCGAAGTGTTCTGTAGTCCATTGCCGCCTTGTCTCTGTTGAGTGACGGAGGAAATGGCTTTTTCTTACAAGAGAAATGGAGCTGGCCTGCATTTTATTGTTAGGCAAATTGTGTCTACTCACGGCTCTGTTTAGCCATGGACACGTCATGAAGCCCACAATTGCGACTGATGACAGGCCCGGTGCGTTGTACACCGTGGCAATTCCGCACTTCCTGCTGCTGTATGTACTGACATGCGGTTGTTACTTGTTCTATTGGTCTTACCGCAACTGGGCCTTTTACAAAGCCCACTCCGGCGCTGCGATTACACCGGTGATACGCGGCCTGCTCTGGCCTTTTTTTGTCCTCGAGCTGTTCGACAAAGTCCAAAACGCTCTGGACAGAGCGCAGCAACCTCATCGCTGGTACCCCGAAAGCCGGGCGTTATTGATCATGCTGCTGGTGATGCTCTCGGTGCTGCTGTTCACCTTCCCTGATCGGCCGTTGGGCATGGTGTGCGTCTATGTGGCCGAGGCTGTTTTGATTGCCATTAGCGGCTATCTGTTTATGGGGGCTCAGCGGGCGATCAATTTGTTGAGTGGCGATACGCAGTAGCTGTTTGGTGCAGCTTCAACACGTGACGTTGGCGTTTTTGGCGCACAAAAAAAACCGGGCACCCTCACAGGTGCCCGGTTTTTTGTAGCTCGGCGTTTAACCGATGGTCATCAAGCTCGCGTTACCGCCCGCAGCAGCGGTGTTGACGCTCAGTGCGCGTTCGATCACCAGGCGTTCCAGGGCGATGTTGGTTTCGCCTTGAGACAACCCTTGCACGCCGACAATGGCGCCTGCACGTTTGGCCACGTGCTGGCACACCTCGCGCAGTTGATCGCTGTCACCGTGGTGCAGGACCGCGTCGAAAACAACGTCGTCCTTGGTCCAGTCCGCTACGCGCTTGATGCGCGCTTGCACCTCTTTTGGCAGACGGGCAAACAGGGCTTTGCCCAGATCGCTGTCCGGCAGTACCGCCGAGCTGCCCACGGCCAGTACGCCAGCCAGTTGGGTCAGCAGGTCGCTTTCAGTGTCGGCCAGGCACAGCACGTGTTCGCGCGGCAGGATGGCGTAGCTGTTGCGCTCGCCGGTCGGGCCGTTGAGCAGGCGGGTGATGCCGCTTTGCGAGTGGGCGGCGAATTCGCTGCACAACTCGGCCAGCGCCGTTTGTTGATTGCTTTGTGCCCAGGTTTGCAGGGCGTTGAGCGGCTTGCTCAGCGCTTCGTGGGCTTGGGTGTCTGGCTCGCTGATGGCGTCGACTTTGGCGAACGATTGCTCGATGGCATCGCTTGGGCGAGTCGACAGCAGGCGGAACAGGTACAGCGGACCACCGGCTTTCGGGCCAGTACCCGACAAACCTTCGCCGCCGAACGGTTGCACGCCGACCACGGCACCGACGATGTTGCGGTTGACGTACACGTTACCGGCGTTGACGTTGTTGACCACTTTGGCAATGGTTTCGTCGATGCGGGTATGCACGCCCAAGGTCAGGCCGTAGCCCGATGCGTTGATCTGGGCGATCAACTGGTCGATGTCTTTGCGCTTGTAGCGCACCACGTGCAGAACCGGGCCGAAGATTTCGCGTTCCAGTTCGTCGAAGCTTTCCAGCTCGATCAGGGTCGGCATCACGAAGGTGCCGCGCTTGGATTCTTCGATATCGGCAATGGCCATCTGGAAAACGTTGCGGCCTTTGTCGCGCATGCCCTGGATGTGTTTCTCGATCCCGGCCTTGGCTTCGGCATCGATCACCGGGCCAATGTCCACGCTCAAGCGCTCCGGGTTGCCCATGCGCGATTCGGCCATGGCACCTTTGAGCATTTCGATGACGCGGTCTGCCGAATCTTCCTGCAAGCACAGCACGCGCAGTGCCGAGCAGCGCTGACCGGCGCTGTCGAAAGCCGAGGACACCACGTCGATGACCACTTGTTCGGTCAGGGCCGAGGAGTCGACGATCATGGCGTTCTGGCCGCCGGTTTCAGCGATCAGCGGGATCGGGCGGCCTTGAGCGTCCAGACGGCCGGCGATGTTGCGTTGCAGCAGGCGAGCGACTTCGGTTGAGCCGGTGAACATCACGCCTTTGACCCGATCGTCACCGACCAGACGTGCGCCCACGGTTTCGCCACGGCCTGGCAGCAGTTGCAGCACGCCTTCTGGAATACCCGCTTCCAGCAGGATGCGCACGGCCTGAGCGGCCACCAGCGGTGTTTGTTCGGCAGGTTTGGCCAGTACCGGGTTACCGGCGGCCAGTGCTGCGGCCACTTGGCCGCTGAAAATCGCCAGCGGGAAGTTCCACGGGCTGATGCACACCACAGGGCCCAATGGGCGATGGGCGTCATTGGTCAGGTCATTGCGCGCCTGCACGGCGTAGTAGCGCAGGAAGTCGACCGCTTCGCGGACTTCGGCAATGGCGTTGGCGTAGGTCTTGCCAGCTTCGCGGGCCAGCAGGCCCATCAGCGGCTGGATCTCGGCTTCCATCTGGTCGGCGGCGCGTTCCAGGATGGCGGCACGTTCGGTCGGCGGGGTGGCCTGCCAGATCGGCGCGACATTCAGCGCGCACTGGATCGCGTTGTCTGCGTCTTCAACCGTGGCTTCTTGCACATAGCCGACCACATCACGCAGGTCGGCCGGGTTGAGCACCGCGGCCGGGACTTGGGTGCTGGAGGTGCAACCGAGCATCGGCGCGGCTTTCCAGTCGTTGTGAGCGGTGGCCAGCAGGGCGCAGGACAACGACGCCAGGCGGTGTTCGTTGGCCATGTCGATGCCGCTGGAGTTGGCGCGTTCGCTGCCATACAGGTCACGCGGCAAAGGAATGCGCGGGTGCGGCAAGCCGAAGCTGCCTTCTGCCGTGGCCATTTGCTCGATCTGGCTGACAGGGTCGGCCACCAATTGGTGAATCGAGATCGAGTGGTCGGCAATGCGGTTAACAAACGAGGTGTTCGCGCCGTTTTCCAGCAGGCGACGCACCAGGTAAGCCAGCAAGGTTTCGTGGGTGCCGACCGGCGCGTAAACGCGGCACGGACGGTTCAGCTTGCCTTCGGAAATCTTGCCTACAACTTGCTCGTACAGCGGTTCACCCATGCCGTGCAGGCATTGGAACTCGTACTGGCCCGGGTAGTAGTTCTGACCGGCGATATGGTAAATGGCCGACAAGGTGTGGGCGTTGTGCGTGGCGAACTGCGGGTAGATCGCTTCGGGGACGGCCAGCAGTTTTTTCGCGCAGGCAACGTAGGACACGTCGGTGTACACCTTGCGGGTGTACACCGGATAACCTTCCAGGCCTTCGACTTGGGCGCGCTTGATTTCGCTGTCCCAGTAGGCGCCTTTCACCAGGCGGATCATCAGGCGGTGACGGCTGCGGCGGGCCAGATCGATCACGTAGTCGATCACGTACGGGCAGCGCTTCTGGTAAGCCTGGATGACGAAACCGATGCCGTTCCAGCCGCTCAGCTCTGGTTCAAAGCACAGGCGTTCGAGCAGGTCGAGGGACAGTTCCAGGCGGTCAGCTTCTTCGGCGTCGATGTTGAGGCCGATGTCATATTTCTTGGCCAGCAGGGTCAGCGACAGCAGGCGCGGGTACAGCTCGTCCATCACGCGCTCGTATTGGGCGCGGCTGTAACGCGGGTGCAGGGCCGACAACTTGATCGAAATGCCCGGGCCTTCATAAATGCCACGACCGTTGGAGGCTTTACCGATCGAGTGGATGGCTTGTTCGTACGAGGCGAGGTACTTCTGCGCGTCATGTTCGGTCAGTGCGGCTTCACCGAGCATGTCGTAGGAATAACGGAAGCCTTTGGCTTCAAAGCGCGTGGCGTTGGCCAGTGCTTCGGCGATGGTTTCGCCGGTCACAAACTGCTCGCCCATCAGGCGCATGGCCATGTCGACGCCCTTGCGGATCATCGGCTCGCCGCTTTTGCCGATGATGCGGCTCAGGGAGGAGGTCAGGCCTGCTTCGTTGTGCGTCGACACCAGTTTGCCGGTCAGCAACAGGCCCCAAGTGGCAGCGTTGACGAACAGCGACGGGCTGTTGCCCAGGTGCGGGTGCCAGTTGCCGGTGCTGATTTTGTCGCGGATCAGGGCGTCACGGGTGCCTTTGTCCGGGATGCGCAGCAGCGCTTCGGCCAGGCACATCAGGGCCACGCCTTCCTGGGACGACAGCGAGAACTCTTGCAGCAGGCCTTGCACGATACCGGCACGGCCACCGGCGCTCTTTTGATTGCGCAGTTTTTCGGCAATCGAGGCGGCCAGAGTCTGGGTGGCTTCGGCCATCGGTGCAGACAGACGCGCCTGCTCCAGCAGCATCGGCACCACTTCGGGTTCCGGGCGGCGGTAAGCCGAGGTAATGGCTGCGCGCAGGACTGATTGCGGCAAGATGCTTTCGGCAAATTCCAGGAAGCATTGGTGGGTGTGATCGGTGTTTGTGTCATCAGCGTCATCGCTGGTGCCAGCCGGCACACCGTTCAACTCCGCCAGGGTTGCACCACCCTCGAGTTTTTCCAGGTAATTGAAAATCGCCTGTTTGATCAGCCAGTGTGGCGTGCGATCAATCGAGGCCGCGGCAGCCTTCAGGCGCTCGCGGGTTGGGTCATCGAGTTTGACCCCAAGGGTGGTGGTAGCCATTTTTTTATCCTCATGGGTGCCACATGGGCGCGGCAGCAGCTGGCGGCAAGATTAGCGCTGCGCTGAATTGGGTGCAACTAGGTGCAACCCGGTTTCATCAGAATTTTTTCCTCACCTGTCGGGGGCGAGCTTGCCTCGCGATTGGGTGATCTTTTAAAAGATCGCGAGGCAAGCTCGCTCCTACAGGGAATGTGGGGTTTTCGATTGATACGGGGCGCTTTTGCATCGAAAAAGAAGCGAAAGGTGCAACTAGCGAGGCAGAAACTGGTTGCACCTGATTTGCGTTGTTGCATAGCATTCGCGACTTAGGTGTGACCCTTTGAACCCACAAGGTTCGACGGCTGACGATTTTCCTGGAGAAGCGTCAGTCATAAATGCGCAGCCTGGTTAACCGTCTCAGACAAAACGTTTGTGAATGTGCGGCCAGGCGGCCGTCAACGATAAAAACAATGCCAGGGCTTAATGCAATGAGTGTAAGTAACCCAACCCTGATCACGTTCGTGATCTATATCGCGGCAATGGTGCTGATTGGCTTTATGGCTTATCGCTCCACCAATAACCTGTCGGACTACATTCTCGGCGGCCGCAGCCTGGGCAGCGTGGTCACCGCGTTGTCCGCTGGCGCCTCTGACATGAGCGGCTGGCTGCTGATGGGCTTGCCGGGTGCCATTTACATGTCCGGCCTGTCCGAAAGCTGGATTGCCATCGGCCTGGTGGTCGGTGCGTATTTGAACTGGCTGTTTGTGGCCGGGCGCCTGCGGGTGCAGACCGAGCACAACGGTGATGCGCTGACCTTGCCGGACTACTTTGCCAGCCGTTTCGAAGACAAAAGCGGGCTGCTGCGGATTATCTCGGCGGTGGTGATTCTGGTGTTCTTCACCATTTACTGCGCCTCGGGCGTGGTGGCCGGTGCCCGTCTGTTCGAAAGCACCTTTGGCATGTCGTACGAAACAGCCCTGTGGGCCGGTGCTGCGGCGACTATTGCCTACACCTTCGTCGGCGGCTTTTTGGCGGTGAGCTGGACAGACACCGTGCAAGCCACTCTGATGATTTTTGCGCTGATCCTCACGCCGATCATCGTATTGCTGGCAACCGGTGGCGTTGATACCACGTTCCTTGCGATCGAAGCCAAGGACCCGGCCAACTTTGACATGCTCAAAGGCACTTCCTTTATTGGCATCATCTCGCTGATGGGCTGGGGCCTGGGCTACTTTGGCCAGCCGCACATTCTGGCGCGCTTCATGGCCGCCGATTCGGTGAAGTCGATCGCCAACGCACGTCGCATCTCCATGACCTGGATGATCCTGTGCCTGGTCGGCACCGTTGCCGTCGGCTTCTTCGGTATTGCTTACTTCTCGGCGCACCCGGAAGTGGCGGGCCCGGTCAACGAAAACCCTGAGCGGGTGTTTATCGAGCTGGCCAAGCTGCTGTTCAATCCGTGGATTGCCGGTGTCTTGCTGTCGGCCATTCTGGCGGCGGTGATGAGTACATTGAGCTGCCAGTTGCTGGTGTGCTCCAGCGCCCTGACAGAAGACTTCTACAAATCCTTCCTGCGTAAAAATGCCTCCCAGACCGAGTTGGTGTGGGTCGGTCGCGCCATGGTGCTGCTGGTGGCCGTGGTTGCCATCATGCTGGCGTCTAACCCGGACAACCGCGTGCTGGGCCTGGTGAGCTATGCGTGGGCAGGCTTCGGTGCTGCGTTTGGCCCGGTGGTGCTGATCTCGGTACTGTGGAAAGGCATGACCCGCAATGGCGCGCTGTCCGGTATTTTGGTCGGGGCCATCACGGTGATCGTCTGGAAACACTTCAGTTTGCTGGGTCTGTACGAAATCATCCCGGGCTTCATCTTCGCCAGCATCGCCATTTTGGTGGTCAGCGCCATGGGCCAAGGCCCAAGCAAGAAGATGGTTGAGCGCTTCGAAGCGGCTGAGAATGACTTCAAACTGCACCACTGAGTTCAGTGAGTTGCGGCCCACCTAGTGGGTAACAGACAACGGCCCGTTTCCCATGGAAACGGGCCGTTTTTATTGGGGGTCGCTAAAGACATGGCATTGCGCGTGGGATTAACAGCATGTCCTGCCCGGAGGTTTCTCATTTGTGGTGGGGGTTCTTCTGAAGCGTAAATGACCTGCTCCAGACGTATTAGCCTTGGTTAAGCGCTCACTGATGAGTGCCTCAATCAAGGATGACAACCATGCGTAAAAAGATTTTCCTCGGGCACATCTCCGCCCGGGACTTGCCCTTCTCATTTCAAAGCCACTATCACTGGATTATTTCGGTGTACGCCCGCAAGCCGGGTGGTGTAGAGCGCCTGCTGCTCGAAACGCACGGCTATTACGCCATTCCGGCACCCTGGACGTTCGCCTTTCACGTCGATGACGATGAGTCGCCGGAGCCCGTTGAAGCCCATCAAATCCGCGTGCAAGTGCTGGACAAGGACGTACTGATTGCCGATGCCAGCGAGCAGTTCGCGATTGACTGGGTAGCGAGTGAGGTCAGCGTGCATAACCTGGTATTGGTGCCGCGAGCGATTTGAGCAAGGCACCGTCTGGCGTGGAGCGTGGCTTAACCCCTGACGTTATTCGCTGCACAGGGTAAACTTCGCTCCCTGCGCAGGAGCAACCATGAACTATCGTCACGCCTTCCACGCCGGTAACCACGCCGACGTTCTTAAACATATCGTCTTGACCCGCCTCATCGCGTTGATGTCGCGCAAAGAGCAGCCTTTTGCTTACCTCGATACTCACGCCGGGCTGGGTTTGTATGACCTTCAAGGCGATCAGGCCACGCGCACGGGCGAGTACCTGGAAGGCGTCGCACGCTTGTGGGGCAGAAAAGACCTGCCCGCGATGACTGCGGACTACATGCAGGTGCTGCACAAGATGAACCCGGACGGGCAATTGCGTTACTACCCGGGTTCGCCTGAACTGGCACGTCGCACCACCCGTGCGCACGACCGCGTGTTGCTCAACGAAAAACACCCTGAAGATGGTGTGATGCTCAAGGCCAACATGAAGGGCGACCGTCGTGTGGCGGTGCACTTGGGCGAAGGCTGGCACGTACCGCGTGCGTTGCTGCCCGTGGCCGAAAAGCGTGCGGTGATGCTGATTGACCCGCCGTTTGAAAAGCTCGACGAAATGCAGCGTTGCGTGGAGTCGTTAAAAGACGCCATCAGCCGCATGCGTCAGACCGTTGTAGCGATCTGGTACCCGATCAAGGACAAGCGCCAACTGCGCCGTTTTTATCAGGACCTGGCCGCCTCCGGCGCTCCGAAGTTGTTGCAGGTCGAGTTGTTTGTGCACCCGCTGGACACCCCCAACAGCTTGAACGGCTCGGGCCTGGCGATCGCCAACCCGCCTTGGGGTCTGGAAGAAGAACTGCGCGAACTGCTGCCATGGCTGGCCAAAACACTGGGCCAAACCCAGGGTGGCTGGCAGATGGAATGGATAATCGCTGAGTAACGATCACCTCACCCTGTAGGAGCGAGCTTGCCTCGCGATCTTTTAAAGATCAAAAGATCGCGAGGCAATCGAGCGTCGACCGGCTGCTCCTACAGGAGATATGGCCTTTAGATCGAACAGTGGGCCGCAGGGACTTTTTCAAGTGCCCGCTTTTTTGTCTATGGAGCAGAGGCATTTAAATCGAACGTCACTACTTTAATTTCTTCGTTTGATTTGAAATACGAGATGTTATTGAAGTTATAGATTGTGCCACTGGTTTTCAGGAAAACATGGTCGCCACGTACTTCGTGAACGGCGTTGGAGCTTTTTGTCACTAGGAAGGGTGATATTTTTCTGGTCTCTTGGAGTGCTTCTTCGAGGGTTGGTTGTTTTGCCATGAGGAAGTATCTGTAAATGAAGGGGACCGTCGCACCGCCTGAATCATAGAGGACCTCATAAACTGCCCCTCCTTCGCCAACGCTAGTGGCAGAGATAATCTTGGAGGGAGCGGGTACTCTATGTGTCGATAAAAATATATAGGCTGTCTGTATCAGGCAAATTAATAACAGCCCCCAAGCAACCCAGTTAGTAGCCTTTCGATTTTGCATAATCTATCCCGGCCTCGATCCACACTTGGTCAATGAAATCATCACCATAAGGTGAATTTGACCACCAATTATTGAAATCTTCTTCCGATGTGCCCGCCGAGGACTGTGCAGCTCCGGCAGCTCTTAAAAGCACCGCTTCCGATATCCCGGCAGCAGTACCAACGGCGCCATAATGGAAATTTCCGAAGTTTTGGTACTGAGAGTGTCTCTGTTTGTAATCCCATTCGCCGTGATTCCGTACTTTTTTATAAAACCAACTAAACAAAAAACCACCGCCGCCAGAACTGAAATATTCTTTCTGTCTCTTGGATTCCTGAAGGTTTTGATCCAGCGAGACACCTTGCGGAGCGTCAGGGTACTGTTTGAGTCTTACCATTTCTTTGGCTTTATTAAGGTTTAACTCTTTTTCATTTTCGATGTGGGTCAGAGTTTGTACTTTGGCTTTTAGTCGCAGAGATGTTTCGGCATAAACTTGGGAAAGTTTAGCGTTCTCGTAGCTCTTTGCCCAGTTATTAAGCCGATTCCTATTGATCGTAACTCTCGTCTTGCTGGTCTTTACAAAGCTCGCAGGAGTTGGATGAACAGAAATAAGAATATCTTTTCCGTTCCATAGCGATCGAGATTGTTGTGATCTGTTATCGGTCTCCGCATCTTTTGTTAGGTAAAGTTTTACGAGGATGTTTTTCTCATTTTTGATTATCTTGCTTGGTGTCGTAACGTCCATGGATGTATTGATGCCGCCTGAGGCTTTGATATCTTGTTCGATTTCAGTGTCTATAGCCGAAATGTTTTTTTCATGCTGCAGGTTTAGTCGTTCTAGGTTGTCTGATATCCAAATTCTCACTTGATCTGTGGCTCTTATTGCCCAATTAAGGATGTCTTTCATGTATTCAGGCATTGCAGGTTCTTTTGAGGTTCCGGGTATGGAAAAATCCTCTGTTCTTCCTTCAACGCTTATAGGGCCAAGTTCTAGTGGCATTTTAAAAATCCTTTTTTTTTGGTTTTAAATAGTAGTGTGTAGCGGTGAGATTGAGGAGCTATTTTGTTAATGTTGCGCTGAATCTATCAGGAGTGTATCTGGATGATTTTGGTGTGAGTCGTAAATATGTATGTACATATTTTTCTAGTATGTGTTTAGTCATGATCGTGTATGGTCTTGGGTTGTAACTGGCTAGGCATATAGTCAATTTTTCAGGTCTATCTACTCTTTTAAGAGAGTGCGTTTAGGAGGCGGAATAATTCAGATGGTTCCTACTGATATTTGGGAGATATCGTGTAGGTGTTGCTATTAAAAGATTGGTCGTAGGTAGGGGCGTGCATGTAGGTATCACGCAAGATGATCTTGGCGCTTTTTAAACTTTCCGGAATAGTCTGACGCTGGTGTGTTGCTGGCAGATGGAATGGATAATCGCTGAGTAACGATCACCTCACCTTGTAGGAGCAGCCGGTCGACGCTCGATTGCCTCGCGATCTTTTAAAGATCAAAAGATCGCGAGGCAAGCTCGCTCCTACAGGAGGTGTGTGGGGTCAGATCGGGCAGGTCACGCCTGTGCCGCCGATGCCGCAGTAGCCTTGCGGGTTTTTCGCCAGGTATTGCTGGTGGTACGCCTCGGCGAAGTAGACCGTTGGGGCCTCTGCGATTTCGGTAGTAATGGTGCCCACGCCTGCTTTGGTCAATTCAGCCTGGTAGGCCGCTTTGCTGGCCTCGGCCGCTGCCAGTTGCTCTGGCGTGGTGCAGTAGATCACCGAGCGGTATTGGGTGCCGATGTCGTTGCCCTGGCGCATGCCCTGGGTCGGGTTGTGCAGTTCCCAGAACATTTTCAGCAGGTCTTCGTATTTCACTTTTGCCTGGTCATACACCACCAGCACCACTTCGGTGTGGCCGGTCAGGCCCGAGCAGACTTCTTCATAGGTCGGGTTGGGGGTAAAGCCACCGGCGTAACCCACCACCGTACTGACCACACCATTGCGCTCCCAGAACTTGCGTTCTGCGCCCCAGAAGCAACCCAAACCAAAAATCGCAAAACCGACGTCGTCCAGAAACGGGCCCAGCAACGGGTTGCCATTGACGAAGTGGGTTTCGGGCAGTTGCATCGGTGTTTCGCGGCCCGGCAGGGCTTGTTCTTGAGTGGGTAGCACGTTTTTATTCACCAGGATTTCCGAGCGCAAGACCATGTTTCAAGTCCTCTCAGTCAGATTGCAGGAAGTTAGAACAGCAGTGTGCCCGAGTGCTGCGTCGCTGTCAGGTCAGCGGTCCGCGCGGGTAGCGTTTAAGTGCGCGTTGCAGCTCGGCACCGGGGATCGGCCGGTCGAACAGGTAGCCCTGGCCCACGTCGCAGCGGTGGCGGCGCAAGAAGGCCAGTTGGGCGGCGGTCTCGATGCCTTCGGCCACCACTTTAAGCTTAAGGTTATGGGCCATGGCAATCACCGCTGAGGTGATTTCCATGTCGTTCTGGTTGTCGGGGATGTCTTTGATAAAGCTGCGGTCGATTTTGATGATGTCGATCGGGAATTTCTTCAGGTAGCTGAGCGAGGAATACCCGGTGCCAAAGTCGTCCATGGCCAGGGTCAGGCCCAGTTCCTTGAGTTGATCCAGTTGCAGGCGGGTGTCGTCGGTGGCTTCCAGCAGCAGGCCTTCGGTCAGTTCCAGTTCAAGCAGCGCCGGGGGCAGGTGTTCTTCCTTGAGGATGCTGGCAATCGAGGCGACCAGATCCGGGTCGGAGAACTGCTTGGGCGACAGGTTGATAGCTACTTGCAAGTTGCCAAACCCCGCTGCACTCAGTTGCTTGCTCATGCGGCAGGCCTGGCGCGCGACCCACTTGCCAATGGGGATGATCAGCCCGGTCTCTTCCGCGACGCTGATGAACTGGTCGGGACGAATCATGCCTTTTTCCGGGTGGTCCCAGCGCAGCAGGGCTTCCATGCCCAGCAGCCGCCCTGTGCGTAAACACAGCTTGGGTTGGTAGAACACATCCAGCTCGTTTTGGGTCAGGGCGCGGCGCAGGTTGTTTTCGACGAACAGCTTATAGCTGGCCTCGGCGTTCAAGGTTTCGGTGAACACCTGCACCTGATGCTTGCCGTTGGCTTTGGCCTTGTGCAGCGCCAGCCCGGCGTTACGCATCAAGGTCTGTGGGTCGAGCCCGTGCAGGGGCGCGCAGGCCACGCCGACAGAGCCGGTGACGCTGATCAACTGGTTATCGACGAACATCGGTTTGTCGAGGGTCATCAGCAACTGGCTGGCGGTTTGCTGGCCGATTTCGAGGGTGGCGTTGTCCAGCAGCACGGCAAATTCGTTACTGGCAAAGCGGGCCAGATTATCTTCGGGGTTCAGGCTGTTGCGCAGGCGGCGCGCCAGGCTGATCAAGAGCTTGTCGCCGGTCTGGTGGCCGAGGCTGTCGTTGATCCGCTTGAAGTTGTCGATGTCCACCAGCAACAGGCACACCTTGGTAGCGCTGTCATGGGTGAACCGCTCATCGAGGTTGCGGATAAACGCCGGGCGGTTGCCAAGGCCGGTCAGGTTGTCGGTGTAGGCCAGGCGTTCGATCCGCTGTTGCGCCAGCTTGGCCTCGGTGATGTCTTCGTAGATACCGATGTAATGGGTCAGTTCGCGGTTGTCGCCATACACCTTCGAGATCGACATTTGGCCCCAGTAGGGCTCCAGGTTTTTACGCCGGCTTTTGAACTCGCCTTGCCAGCTATTGCCCTTGCTCAAGCTTGAGTGCGCATCGAACAGCAGGTCGCTGAGGTTCTCCAGCGCCAGCAGTTCAGACAGCTTGTGGCCCTGGACTTCTTCGGCACTGTATTGGGTGATGGCGGTGAAGCTCGGGTTGACGTACTCGACCACGCCGTCGCAATTGACCAGCAAAAAGGCATTGGCACTTTGCTCGACGGCCCGCTGAAACAGGTGCAGGGCGTTAGTGGCTGCGCGCCGGTTGTGGTTGTTGATGACTTGCGCGAACTGGTCGGCCAACTCGCCGGCAAAGGCGATTTCATCGGCTTGCCAGGCCCGCGTCTTGCCGGTCTGTTCAAGGCACAGCACGCCGATCACCTGGCCGTCGATGCGAATGCTGGCATCGAGCATGGCGTTGGTGTCGTGGCGGTTCAGGCAGGCTGCCAGTTCCCGGGTGCGCGGGTCGCGGTTGGCGTTTTGCGCGTCGATGGAGCGGCTGGTGTGCAGGGCGTCGAGGTAGTCCGGGAACAGGCTGATGTCGATGGCGTCTTGTGCTACATACGCCTGGCTTTCGCGCTGAAACGCCGAAATCGGCAGCATGCGGTGGCCGTCGAGGGTCCACAGGCTGGCGGCGTCCAGTTGGTAGATGTCGCAGGCGCTGCGGGTGATCAGTTCGGCGGCTTCTTGCAGCGAGTTGTGCTGGCTGTAGCGGTGGCGGGCCAGGCGCAGGATCAAGTCCTGTTGGGCGCGCACACGTTCAAGGTGTTGCAGTTGTTCTTGCTGGGCGCGCTGGTTGAGTTCCAGGGCGATGTGCAACCGGCTGTTTTGTGTTTCCAGCTCTGCGACCGGGGCCAGCGCGGTGCTGCTGACCGAGCCCTCTACTACCAGCACATAACCGCGTAACAGTTGGCGGTTGTGTTGCTTGTAGGCCTCGCCCACTTCCATCAGGTTCAGCGCCCCCAAGGGCGTGTGCAGGGTGTAATGCACCACATAGTGGGGGCTGGCGCGCAGTTGCAGCGCAATCGCGTCATGTAAGCGATAGCGCGCTTTGGGCTCCATCAGGCTGGCGTAGGGCGAGCCGACCAGTGCACACAGCTCAGTGGCGGGCAACCCGACGTAGCGCTCGCAGCCTGGGTCGAGGTAAAGCAAGGCCCAGCTGGCTTCATTAAGCCGCTCGAAACGCAGCATCCCGAGCCGCGAGGGCACGGGTAACTGCGTCACGACCTCGGCTGCCGTTCGCAGGGCAGCATCGGATTGGCTTTTCATTGGGGTACTCGCTTCACACTTGCGGATGGCATCAGGGCTCAAGCCCTGTTCCTGCGGTCTGCGGCAAGGTTGCATCATGCGTACTGAGCTGACAAGTGAACATGATTGACATCACCCACTTGAAGGTTAGCGCCGCAACGTCAGGATGCAACAGGCTGGCGATCGCTGGTTTCAGTTTTATGACTGTTATTTCAATGCAATCGTCACCGACTCAAGCACCCGACCCTTAGGGTTATAAAAATCGACCTGCAAATGCTGCCCGGTGAGGGTCAGGCAGGCGAAGTTGTCTTCGCTGACCATGGCGCTGGTCAATGCGGGGGAATAATCGCCTTGCCCATGACTGGCCAGCGGAGCATTGAGCAGCAGATTACTGGCCTTCGCGTACGGTAACAGCCTGCTGTTGCACAGCGGCGACGAGACGATGCCGTGTACCACAAAGTCTGGGTCTTCGCTGTGGGTGAGTGAGCTGGTCAAAGAACCGTGGATGTCGCCGCTGACAAACATCACGTTTTTAACGGCGTTGGCGCGGATGACTTCCAGCAGGCGCAAGCGTTGTGCGGCAAATGACTTCCAACCGTCATCGCCATGGCTTTTTTGATCGGGCATGAACATCACGCTGCTGACGATGAACTTCACTTTTGCGGTGCTGTTTTTCACCCATTTGTGCAGGGCGTTTTCTTGCTCGACGCCGATCATCCTGCGGTCAGTGCCGGTTAACACGCGCTCGGTGCGACAGTCCATGACAAACCAGTCGGTGTTGCCATCGGCAAAGGTGTACCAGTATTTCTCTACGCTGCGGTTGATGCACCCGTCTGTGAGCAGGTCGTGGGCGGGGCCGTGGCTGCACTGGAAGGTTTCGTAGGCGCGAATGGCATTGCTGTAGAGCTCGTCGTCATAGTGGCTGCGCCTGGAAGGCCAGTTATCTTCGATCTCATGATCGTCGAGGATCATATAGGTCGGGGTGCTGGCCATGAGCTGGCGGATATGTGGCTGTGAAAACGCTGCCCGGTACTTGCGCGAGATGTCTGCGTACTCCCGGTCGGGGGCGAAGATGTTCATGTCATCGACGTACACCTGATCCCCGATCATCAGCACGCCATCAAGCGGGGCGCTGGCGTTCAGGTCGCTGATGGCCTTGAAGATCTTGTCGCCCAGTTCTGGTCGCGAAGGGGTGTTCAGTGTAAGCCGCAGGTAGCGGCATGAGCCTACAACGTAGCGATGCGTGCGGTTGCGTTTGGGGGAGGCAGATTTAAACCGGTAGATCGTTGAGGGCCATTCCAGCGCAATGTGTTTGACCGTGTCCGGAGTGTGGTCAAGGTAAGTGGTTCTGAACCAGCCTGCCTGGTATTCGTAGCGCGTGTCTGCGCTCAGCCCGCGCAGGACCAGGGTGTCAGACATGTCGTAAATGTTGCTGAGCTTCGAATAGAGGCCGGCAGACCATTGCTGCGTGCCCGCTTTGCGGTAGCGAACAGCGGCAAAAACGGCATTTTCAGCATCGGCAGCGCCCCTGATGAAAATGCGCGCTTGTTCTGGGGTGGTGTAGCCCACTATGGGGCCAACGGTGGGTGTGTCCATGTCGAAATCCTTTTTGATAAGTGGCGATCCCTGTCGCCGCGGTTAAGTCCTTTCATTAACCGTAGAGGGGGGCAGAGGGATCTTCGCCTCTCAACATCAGCGGGCTTCGTAGTGCCGGGGTGTTGTGTGGTGAGTGAATTTTCTGGTTACAGAATCAAGAACCTGGCGCGCACCTGCTTGTGTGTAGGAGCTGCCGCAGGCTGCGATCTTTTGCTGTTGAAGATCAAAAGATCGCAGCCTGCGGCAGCTCCTACGGGGGGTTGGTAAATGTTCAGGCAAAAAAAAGCCCCGCTTATTGGGCGGGGTTGAGGTACGAGCGTGGCGCTCGGAAAACAGTGCGCTATCCCGGCCTTCGGTGAGGAAGGCCGGGACGTGGCTTACAGCAGGATAGTGCGGATGTCGCCCAGCAACTGGCTCAGACGCTGGGTGAAGCGTGCAGCTGCAGCGCCGTTGATCACACGGTGATCGTAGGACAGCGACAGTGGCAGCATCAGCTTCGGCTGGAAGGCTTTGCCGTCCCAGACTGGCTGCATGGTTGCCTTGGACACGCCCAAGATCGCCACTTCCGGTGCGTTGACGATCGGCGTGAAGCCGGTGCCGCCAATGTGACCCAAGCTGGAAATGGTGAAGCAAGCGCCCTGCATGTCGTCAGCGGTGAGCTTCTTGTCACGGGCTTTGGCAGCCAGTGCAGCCGCTTCACCTGCCAGTTGCAGCAGGCTCTTCTGATCAACGTTCTTGATCACCGGCACCAGCAAGCCGTCCGGGGTGTCTACGGCGAAGCCGATGTGTACATACTTCTTGCGGATGATCGCTTTGCCGCTTGGCGCCAGCGAGCTGTTGAAGTCTGGCAGTTCCTTGAGCAGGTGTGCGCAGGCTTTGAGCAGCAGCGGCAGGACGGTCAGTTTCACACCGGCTTTTTCTGCGACGGCTTTTTGCGCAACGCGGAAAGCTTCCAGCTCGGTGATGTCAGCCTGGTCGAACTGAGTCACGTGCGGGATGTTCAGCCAGCTGCGGTGCAGGCTCGACGCGCCGATTTGCATCAGGCGGGTCATGGCCACTTCTTCAACTTCACCGAAACGGCTGAAGTCGACTGTCGGGATCGGCGGAATGCCTGCGCCGCCAGTTGCAGCGCCGGCAGCCGGAGCTTCCTTGGCCTTCTGCAGAGCGGTTTTGACGTAAGCCTGTACGTCTTCTTTCAAGACGCGACCGTGTGGGCCACTTGGGCTCACCGCGTTCAGCTCTACACCAAACTCACGGGCCAGTTGACGCACGGCAGGGCCGGCGTGAACTTTGGCACCGCTTGGCGCAGGGGCAGCCGCCGGTGCCGGAGCAGGGGCCGCTTCAGCCTTGGC
>NZ_WIWK01000006.1:0-110949 GCF_009600165.1 Pseudomonas sp. FSL R10-0399 | reverse complement strand
GTGTGGGTGAACAGCGCATTGCCACCGACACCCTGGTGCTGGCTGGCGGTGCCGAAAGCAACCGGTTGGCGCAATTGGCCGGGGTGCCGCTGGACGGCTACCCGATGCGCCTGGAAGCCATGGCGCTGGAGCCGATGCGGCCCTTGATAGGCCCTGCCGTGGCATTGCTGGACCGGCTTTGTTACATGCACCAGACCGCACGCGGCGAAGTGGTGGGCGGCGCAGAAGTTGCCGAACGCCCGCAAAACACCTTGAATGCCGACGTGCCGGTGATGGCCGCGACTGCCAAAGCGTATCTGGAGATGTTTCCTCAACTGGGGCATGCCCGTATCTTGCGGCAATGGGCCGGGCTGGTGCATATATCCAAAGATTTTGGCCCGCTACTGGGCGCGCACAATGCCTTGCCGGGTTTGTTTATCAGCGCTGGCTGGTGCTACGGTCACGCCGGCGCACCGGCCGCCGGTGAATTTCTGGCCAAGGCCATCGTCAAGGGCGTGGTGGATGAGCGTATGCGCCCGTTTGCCGTCGACCGTTTTGAGCGTAACCAAGCCGTGGTAGAGCCCGGTATTGTATTGAGTCATTTTGAATAACCAACCGTGCTTGAGCCCCAAGCCGGCTCTCGAATTTACGCACCGTGATCGACATGCCTCGCGGCACACAAGGAAACAACCATGAGTTCTCTGGAAGACTCGCCACTCTTCATTACCGCCTTGTCCAAAGGTCTGTCTTTGCTGACGGCCTTTCGCGCCGGGCGCCCCAGCATGAGCCTGATTGAACTGGCAGAAGCGACCGGGCTGAACAAAAGCGCCGTGCAGCGTTCGGCGTTCACCCTTGAGGCGCTGGGCTATCTGTACAAGGACCCGGTCACCAAGCGCTTTCGCCTGGCCCCCAAATCCCTTGACCTGGGCACCGGCTACCTGCAAACCAGTGAGCTGATCGAACGCGCCAACCCGTACCTGCATGAGCTCAACCGGTATGTCGAAGAGAGCTGCAACCTGCTCGAACCCTGCGGCCTGGACATGCTCTATGTGGCGCGTTTTCCCAGCCACAAACAGATTGCCATTCACATCCCGCTGGGTCGCCACCTGCCCATGTACTGCACCTCGGCAGGCCGGGCTTATCTGGCGGCGCTGCCGGAGCATGAGGCTGACGCGATCCTGGTCGCCTCCGAACGCAAGGGCTACACCCCCAACACTGTCACCGACCTTGATCAACTGCGCGCCATCGTCGCCGAGGCCCGTCACGACGGCTACGCCTACGCCCTCGAAGAGTATTACGCCGGGGATATCAGCGTGGCCGCGGCGGTGGTCAATGCCGATGGTTACCCGCTGGGGGCCGTGAACATTTCGGTGCCGTTCAGCCGCTGGAACCTGGACGACGCCCGAAAACAACTGGCCCCCAAAGTGATCAACACCGCCCGGTCCATCGCCAGCGCGACACGCAGTTTGCGCCCGGCGGGCTAACCCCCAGGGCAATCCTTTTACCTGACACGCACTGCTGCGGGCCTGGCCCGCGGTATAGGTGCCGCTTTGCCCGGCTTTAGGGCCCAACTACAAGGAGACAGCGATGAGTCAAACCATGAAGGCTGCCGTACTGCACGCCGTGGGTGAGCCACTGCGGATCGAACAGGTGACAATCCCGACCCCGGGGCCCGGTGAAATCCTGATTCGCATCGTTGCCTGTGGCGTCTGCCACAGCGACCTGCATGCCATGGACGGTGACTGGTCGGATTTGCCCACCTTGCCGCTGATCCCGGGCCATGAAATCACCGGCCATGTCGCCGCCCACGGCGCCGGCGTGACTGAGCCCGCCATCGGCACAGCGGTCGGCATGCCCTGGATGTACAGCGCCTGCGGTACCTGCGAGTTTTGCCTGGGCGGCATGGAAACCATCTGTGAGCAGCGGGAATCCACGGGCTACAGCAAGCAGGGCGGATATGCCGAATACATGATTGCCCCGGCGGCATTCGTCGCCAGCATCCCCTCCGGTGCCGACCTGTACGCCCTGGCGCCGATTCTGTGCGCGGGTGTCACCACTTATCGCGGCCTGATGCGCTCGCGGGCCCGGCCGGGGCAATGGGTGGCTGTCATGGGCATCGGTGGCCTGGGCCACGTTGCTGTGCAGTACGCCATCGCCATGGGCTTGCGTGTGGCGGCCATTGATGTGTCGGCCGACAAGCTCGAACTGGCCCGCAGTTATGGCGCCGAGTGCCTGATCAATGCCCTCGACAACCCGGTGGCAACACTTAAGCAACAGATCCCCGGTGGCGTGCACGCGGTATTGGTGACCGCCACGGCCAATGCCGCTTTTGAGCAGTCGATCAAGATGCTGCGCCCCGGTGGTACAGCGGTGTTTATTGGCTTGCCAGGCGGCGATGCCGACACGGTTCGCGCTTCCATTTCCAGCATCAGCGGCTGGGAGCTGTCGATCACCGGCTCCAATATCGGCACCCGCCAGGACCTTAACGAGGCGGTGGCGTTTGCCGCCCGTGGCCAGGTCAAGGCACAGATCAGCCTTGAGCGCCTGGAAGACATCAACGACATCTTTGAACGCATGCGCCGGGGCCAACTGGTCGGGCGCACGGTCCTGAAAATCGCCTGACCTGAACCTTTAATCCTCAACAGGAGTTAGCACCCATGACCATTACTCGCCTGCAACCCAATCCGGGCCTGCTCAGCCATGCGCTGGTACACAACGGCATTGTCTACATCACCGGCCAGGTCCCGGCCGACCGCACGCAAGACGTCGCCGGGCAGACCGCGCAAGTTCTGGCGCGGATCGACGCCTTGCTCGCCGAAGCAGGCTCGGACAAGTCACACATTCTGTTCGCACAGATCTGGCTCAAGCATGCGGTTCAGGATTTTGCTGCCATGAATGCCGTCTGGCGTGAGTGGATTCCGCAGGATGCATTGCCGGCACGCGCCACAGTCGAGGCCAATATGGCTGCCGACAACATTTTGGTTGAAATCGCCTTGCAGGCAGCCGTCAAGGCCTGAGCCATTTAATACGGCCGGGCAAGGGCTGCTTGCCCGGCATGGGAGAGTCGTAATGGGCAGTATCGTTCCTCATTTGATCAACGGTGTGCGGGTTCAGGGCACTGGCCGCACCGCCGACGTTTACAACCCGTCCACGGGCGCGGTGAGCAAGCAAGTGGCCCTGGCCGACGCGGCAACCTTGCAGCAGGCCATCGAGGCCGCCAAGGCGGCGTTTCCGGCCTGGCGCAACACGCCACCGGCCAAACGCGCGCAGGTGATGTACCGCTTCAAGCAGTTGCTTGAGGAACACGAAGCGGCGATTGCCCTGATGATCAGCGAAGAGCACGGCAAAACCCTCGAAGACGCGGCGGGTGAACTCAAACGCGGGATTGAAAACGTCGAATTCGCCTGTGGCGCGCCGCAACTGCTAAAGGGCGATTACAGCCGCAACGTTGGCCCTGGCATCGATGCCTGGAGCGACTTGCAACCGCTAGGGGTGGTGGCGGGTATTACGCCGTTCAACTTCCCGGCCATGGTGCCGTTGTGGATGTACCCGCTGGCGATCGTCTGCGGGAACTGCTTCATCCTCAAACCCTCGGAGCGCGATCCGAGTTCGACCTTGTATATCGCTGAATTGCTGATTCAGGCGGGTTTGCCCAACGGCGTGCTGAGCGTGGTGCATGGCGACAAGGAAGCAGTAGATGGCCTGATCGAGTCTGTGCATGTCAAAGCCCTGAGTTTTGTCGGGTCCACGCCGATTGCGCAATACATCTACAGCGAGGGTACCCAGCGCGGCAAACGCGTCCAGGCATTGGGCGGGGCAAAAAACCATTGCGTGGTGATGCCCGACGCGGATCTGGACAATACCGTCGGCGCCTTGATGGGCGCAGCCTATGGCTCTTGCGGTGAACGCTGCATGGCCCTGTCGGTGGCGGTGTGTGTGGGCGACGCGGTTGCCGATGCGCTGGTAGCAAAACTGCTGCCTCAGATCCGTGGACTGAAAATTGGTGCGGGCACTTCCAGCGGCCTCGACATGGGGCCGTTGGTCACCGCTGCGGCGCGGGACAAGGTCAAGGGCTACATTGATGCGGGCGTTGCCCAAGGTGCTGAGCTGGTGGTGGATGGCCGTGACTTGCAGGTGCAAGGGCACGAAAACGGCTTCTTTGTCGGCGGTACGCTGTTCGACCGGGTAACCGCGCAGATGAGCATCTATACCGATGAAATCTTCGGCCCGGTATTGTGTATCGTTCGCGTGGGCAGCCTCGAAGCGGCCATGCAATTGATCAATGAACACGAATACGGTAACGGCACGTGCATCTTCACCCGCGACGGTGAAGCGGCCCGGTTGTTCTGCGATGAAATCGAAGTGGGCATGGTCGGAGTTAACGTCCCGCTGCCCGTGCCTGTGAGCTACCACAGCTTTGGCGGCTGGAAGCGCTCACTGTTTGGCGATCTGCACGCCTATGGCCCGGACGGGGTGCGTTTCTATACCCGGAAAAAAGCCATTACCCAACGTTGGCCGCGCCGTGCCAGCCACGAAGCGGCGCAGTTTGCCTTCCCCAGTAACCATTGAGCCGAGTGAACACAATGAACAATGCACTGAAGTTTTATATCGAGGGTCAATGGCTTGAGGCCGAGTCTGGAGAGACGCTTGAGGTGGTTGATCCCTCAACCGAACAGGCCTTTATCAAGATCGCCGTGGGCAATGCCGAGGATGTGAACAAAGCTGTGGCAGCGGCCCGCAGGGCTTTCCCGGCGTTTTCGGTGACCAGCGTGGGTGAGCGTCTGGCACTGCTGGAAGAGATTTTGCGGGTCTACAACCTGCGCTATGACGACCTGGTCCAGGCCGTCAGCCAGGAAATGGGCGCGCCGCTGCATTTTGCCCGCGACGCGCAGGTCTGGAGCGGTCGTGCGCACCTTGAATCGACCATCAGCGCGCTGAAGTCGTTCACGTTCAGCGAACAGCACGGCACCACCCGTGTGGTGCGTGAAGCCATCGGCGTGTGTGCGTTGATCACGCCGTGGAACTGGCCGCTCAACCAAATCGTCTGCAAAGTCGCGCCGGCCATTGCCGCGGGTTGCACCGTGGTGCTCAAGCCGAGTGAAATCGCACCATTGACCGGCATCATCTTTGCCGAAATTTTGCATGAAGCGGGCGTGCCGGCCGGGGTCTTCAACCTGGTCAATGGCACCGGGCCGGACGTCGGCCAACCCATGAGCAGCCATCCGCAGGTCGACATGGTTTCGTTCACCGGCTCTACGCGTGCAGGCATCATGGTCGCCAAGTCGGCAGCCGATACGGTCAAGCGTGTGGCTCAGGAACTGGGCGGCAAGTCGGCGAATATCCTGCTGGAAGACGCTGACTTTGAGGTCGCTGTTGCCAAGGGCGTGCAGGGCTGTTTCTCCAACTCGGGGCAATCATGCGACGCGCCGACGCGCATGCTGGTCCCGGCGGCGCAGCATGCCCGGGCGCTGGAAATTGCCAAACGTACAGCGCAGCAACTGGTCACCGGCAGCCCGCGTGATGCCAACACCAACCTGGGCCCGGTGATCAGCGCGGCGCAGTTCGACAAGATTCAGGGTTTGATCCAGGCCGGGATCGAGGAGGGCGCCACCCTGGTGACGGGTGGCCTGGGCCGTCCGGAAGGGTTGGACAAGGGCTATTACGTGCGTCCCACGGTGTTCGGTAACGTACAGCCGAGCATGACCATTGCCCGCGAAGAGATATTCGGGCCGGTGCTGTCGATTCTGCCTTACGACAGCGAAGAGCAAGCCATCGAAATCGCCAACGATACCGTTTACGGCCTGGCTGCCTATGTGCAATCCACCCATCTCGAACACGCCCGCGCCGTGGCCGGGCGCATGCGTGCAGGTTCGGTGTACCTGAACTACCCGGACTGGGACACCTTTGCGCCGTTTGGTGGCTACAAACAGTCGGGTAATGGCCGCGAATATGCGGGCTGGGGCATCCACGACTTCCTTGAAATCAAGGGCGTGGTGGGCTGGGGCAACTAAGCACTTGGCTTAAACCCCATGGGAGCGGGCTTGTCCGCATCGCGAGCAATCCCGCTCCCACATCAAGGTGCCACTTGATACATGGACAGGAACTGATGCTATTCATGCCTTGCTGGTTCATGGCGTGCCATTTCTTCCGTGCAGGAGGTAGCTCGGTCGCTGACTCAAACGTTCGTAATAGTCGCTGACGGCCGGGAGGTCCGGGTGTGCAAGCGGCGTTTCGAACCAACGATTAACCGACAGGCCGATGGGGATGTCTGCAAGGGAAAATTCGTTGCCTGCAACGTAGGCCCCGGTTGATTCAAGCTGCCTGTTGAGAATCTCCATGTGCCTGGACCAGTCATTGCACGCGGCAGCCAGCGCCAGGCTGTCCTGATGCTCTGGCGAATGCCGGACCAGCGACATAAAGGCATAACTCCACGATTTGTTGAGATCCGACGCTTGCCAATCGATCCATTGGTCCACGCAGGCTCGGGCTCTCGCTTCGTGCGGGTAAAGGTTGCTGGCGTTGTAGCGGGCAGCCAGGTAGCGAATGATCGAGTTTGATTCCCACAGAATGAAATCGTCATCCTGAATGACCGGCACCATGGCATTGGGGTTCAGTGCCAAAAACTCAGGGGTGCGCGTCGATTTGAAGCCAGCGCCCCAATCCTCCCGTTCAAAGGGTATTTCCATCTCGGCGCAGGCCCAGAGTACTTTGCGTACATTGATCGATGATGCCCTACCCATTATGCGTATCATTCCAGGCCCTTCTCGTTGGAGGCTATTGGTGTCGACACTTCGGTATATTCCACATTGGCCCGATTGCTTCAAGCCAAATCACTGTGGTTGGTGGGATTGATACGAAACCCGGGCTCCATCTTTTCAAACATAAAATAAATGATTGATTCCTAAGGCCCTGTAGGAGCGAGTTTGCTCGCGATCTTTTGAACTTGATCTGGCTTGTGACCTTGATCTAAGAGGCCCCGTTAAACCACGCTGGCCGATCGCAGGTGTTGCGCAGTTGCTAAGCCGCAGCAATGGATATGTACCCAAGAATACCGAGGTGGATGGTTTCACGGCTGCACGCAGCCGATCGCAGCCTTCGTACCTCGTCAGCGACTACAGTGTCCTGTTTGCTGCGCGACAGCGCGGCGTCGTAGACGGGGCGGCAACTCCTATCAAACACAAAATAAGTGATTGATTAAAAGGTCCTGTAGGAGCGAGCTTGCTCGCGATCTTTTGATCTTTGCCGCCAGGCTCTACGGCTGCCGCGCAGCCGGACGTAGCCTCGCAAGACTCGTCAACTGCTACAAGAACCAGGCAACCCTGTGGCTGTTGATCCAAGGAACAATTCCCACGGTATTTAGAAGCTGTACTTTGCCGTGATGCTGAAGTTACGCGGGTCGCCGTAAACGTCGTAGGGGCTCCAGGTGCTGTTGCTGGCGATACCCTGGTAGTACTTTTTGTCGAACAGGTTGTTGATGTTCAAGCGGGTATCCAGGTGCTGGTTCACCTTGTAGCCCGCCATCAGCCCAACCAATGCATAGGTTCTTTGCTCGATGTGATATTGGCCGAACGTTGAGTTGCTGCCTTTGTTGAAAATGCTGCTCTGGCTATACAGGTTGGCCCCGACGCGCCATTGGTTGAGCTCACCCGGCAGGGTGTAAACCGTATTGAGCTTGAACAGGTGGCGCGGCACGTCGGTATCGAACAGTCGGCCTTCCTTGTTGTGATCAGCATCCTTGCGGTACTTGGCCTGGGCAAAGGTGTAGCCTGCGCCGATTTGCCAGTCCGGGGTCAAGGCGCCGATCAACTCCAGGTCAATGCCCTGGCTGCGGACTTTGCCTGCGGCTTCGTAGCAATACACGCCGTCATCGCTGCGGGCGCATTGGGACTGGTTGTCGAGCAAGGCCGCCCGGTTCTCCTGATCAATCTGGAAGAAGGCCGCGCTGACGTTCAGAGCACCATCGAAGTATTCGCCCTTGATCCCGATTTCGTAGTTCTTGCCAACGATAGGCTTGATGACAGAGTTGTCATTGGCCACTTCGCTTTGCGGCATGAAGATGTCGGTGTAGCTGGCGTAGACCGAATGGTTGGCGTCCAGTTCATAGATCACTCCGGCATAGCGGGTCAGGTTGCGCGTGACCTTGTAATTGCTGTTGGTGTAGTAATCGTCGTTCAACTGATCGTAGATCGACGTGGTGTCGTACCAGTCCAGACGAGCGCCGAGGATCACTTTTAACGGGTCGCTGATACTCCAGCGGGTGGTCACGTAGAGGCCTTCCTGGTCGATGTTTTCGCTCAGGTTGTAACTGTCAGGCACATAGGGTTTGGGCACGCTGTGGGGGTCGAAGTTGATGATGTCGGCCACCGGAATAAACATATTTCCGCCCTTGCCGGAGGTCTTCAGCTGGCGCTTGCTGGCACCGATTACCAGTTCGTGCTGGCGGTCAAACAGGTTGAAAGGCCCGCTGACATAGGCGTCGTAGGTGGACTGGTCGTAGTTGCGCTTCTGGTTGAAGACCCGCTGTTGGTAGGTGGCGTAATGCTCCAGCACAGCGCCGGTCAGCTTGAAGTCCGACCAGTTTTTAGAGGCCGAGACATGGCCGCGCCAGTCATTGGCGAAGCGATGGTCCAGCTCGGCAAACACGGTCTTGTTGTCAATGTCCTGGTGGCTCCAGGTGTAACCGAAGGTCTTGGAGCGGGAGAAGTTGACGTGGCTGCCGTCCGGGTTGACCGGCAAGCCGCCCCAGTTGATGTTGTTGTTATCGTTTTGATCCGAGGCCCCGACGGTCAGGGTGGTGGAGTCGTTCAGATCGAACTCGCTGATGCCGTAAAACACCCCGCGCTCACGTCCGGCATAGTCCTGGAAACCGTCCTTGTCCTGGTAGGCACCGACAAAGCGTCCGCGCAGGCTGCCCGAGTCGTTCAATGGGCCCGATACGTCCAGTTCGGAACGGTAGTTGTCCCAGCTTCCGGCCCCTGCGCTAATGCTGCCTTGAAAGTCAAGGGTTGGGCGTTTGCGCACCATGTTGATGGCGGCAGACGGGTTGCCGGCGCCTTGCATCAAGCCGGTGGCGCCACGCACGATTTCTACGCGGTCGTACGGCGCCATGTCTGCAGCGGCTACCCAGTCGGCGTTGTAGGTGGTGGGCAAGCCATCGAACATCAGGTTGGTTATGGGAAAGCCCCGGGAAAAATATTCGCTGTTGGCGGGACGTGCAGCCGCCATGCGCAAGCCCGGAGTGGCTTGCACCACGTCATCCAGATTGCGCATGTCTTGGTCGTCCATGCGCTGGCGGGTGATGACGGTGACCGCTTGCGGGGTCTCGCGCTGGCTCATCGACAGTTTGGTCGCTGTCTGCATGGCACCGGTGGCGTAGGATCCGGTGTTCTCTGTGGTGCTGCCCAATGCCGAAGCGTTGATACTGGTGGCGCCAAGCTCCAGCGCACCGGCGACCTGCGGCACCAGCAAATAGGCGCCATTGGCCTGCTGCACGGCGGAGTAACCGCTGCCTGCCAGAATGTGTGCCAGCCCTTCGGCCACGCTGTACTGACCCTTAAGGCCCTGGCTGGTTTTGCCTGCGGTCAGGCTGGCATTGGTCGACAGGGCAATGGCGGCTTGGCGGCCAAACTGGCTGAGCGCTTGATCCAGAGGGCCGGGATTGACTGAAAACTGAATCTGCCGATCCGCTGCCTGTGCCTGAACCTGGGGTATCAGCAAGCCTTCGGTAACGACCAGCCCGCCGAGCAGCAGCATGCTGACGGCTGATACACAGCTGCGTTTACGTAGAGGCGGTCGAGGGATAGAGCGGTCTTTCATGGCGGGTTTCCGACGTCAGGAGAGGGGGGGGCCGCTATCGCAATCAGCGGGATTTGCCCATAAGCCAAATGAGAATCAAAAACCTGCCGATTTTTCTGATTTATTTTGAAGACGTGTTCAGCGCGAGGTGAGGGTTGTCCAATAACGGGTGCGACGCTGCACTGTCACCGGCAAACTTTGCTCCAACATCGAGAAAATCTGTTCGGGGTCTTGCAACGGGTACGACCCTGTCAGCCGCAGGTCCGCGACAGCGGGATCGCAGCGCAACAGGCCGGGCACATGGCGCGACAGTTCCTGTATGAAGTCCCCCAGGCGCATGCGCTCGGCGACAATAAATCCGTCGATCCAGGCTGTATCGGCGAGATTGGCGGGTTGTGCAGAGTACACCTGGCGACTGCTTATCCAGGCTTGGGTGTGGGCTTGCACCACCCGTGAGTCGCCACCGCTCTTCAGGCTGGCAGCCACTTTGCCGCTACTGACCGCCAGCAGGGTGCCGCGCCCATCCTCCTCGCGGCGCACGCTAAAACGCGTACCCAGCGGTTGCAAGCGCGCCTCGGCGGTATAGACCAGCAGAGGTCGCCCGCCAGGGTCGGTGGCGGTAAGCACATCTATTTCACCCTGACGCAAGGTCAGACGCCGTACCTGAGCGTCGTAGTGCACATCCAGCAGGGTGCGCGTGTTAAGCCAGATCTGCGTACCGTCTGCCAAGGTGTAGTGGCTGCGTTCGCCGGTGCCGGTGTGATAATCGGCAAGCGTGCTTTGCAGCCAGAAGCTGTCGCTGGCTTGCCAGGCAGTGCCGCCCAGAAGCCCGGCACCGAGCAGAATCTTGAGCACTTGGCGACGATCGCGTTCCTGTGCAGGGGTGTTCTTTAAGGTCTGCCGGGCCAAGGGATTGGCCAGTTGGCTGGAACGACGCTGCAACTGTTGGCGAATGCTGTTGAAGCGTTGCCATGCCTGCTCGTGTTGCACATGTGCGTTGCGCCATTGTTGGAGCGCCAAGGCTTGCGCCGAATTCATTTCGCCCGATTGCGCCAGGGTAAACCATGCCAGGGCCTGGTCACGGATGGCTTCGGGCAGAGGCGTGGACGGGTTTTCGGACACTGACACGCGACTCACTCGAACTGGCTGGCGTAGCACATGGCGAACGCTTTGCTCATGGACTTTTGGACTTTATCGACACTCATCCCCAGTTGGCTGCCGATCTGTTTGTAGGTCAGGCCGTCGAGTTGCGAGAGCAAGAAAATTTCTCGCATGGACGGCGACATGCCGTTGAGCAATTCATCGATCTCTACCAGGGTTTCAATCAGCAGGGATTTGTCTTCCGGGGACATTTGCAGTGCTTGTGGCTGCTCGGCCAACGCTTGCAGGTAAGCGCGCTCCACCGCCTGACGGCGCCAGCGATTGATCAGCAGGCTATTGGCAATTGTCGCCAGATAGGCCAAGGGCTGGCGCAAGTCATCGACCGGGCGCCGCGACCGCATGATGCGTACAAACGTATCCTGCGTCAGGTCATCGGCATCGGCGTTTTCCTGCAAGCGTTTGCGCAACCAGTTCTTCAGCCAACCACTGTGTTGCAGGTAGAGGTGCTCGACATCCTGTTCGAAACTGCGGTGGTTGGTCATGATGATGAAAATCAGTTAGTGATTGATAAGTATTCTCAACTTTAGCGTGGGCGCTGGAGGGATGCAATCTGCCAGTACCGGGCCCAGTGTGTTCACAGGGATGGCAGGAGAGTGAATAACCCGCTATTTAGTGCGCTGCATCCTTGGTATCGAGCAACAAATCATGGGTTGCCCGACTGAAACGCTCGATAAGGAAGGGGCCGCAAGTCATACCGTGGCTGGTGCTGGGGTTGTTACTGCCAGCGCTGTTTATCGCGTGGGCAGTTAAGCACCAGCAAATCAGGCGTTAGGCCTGGTACGAAAGGCAGGCTGGCAAACACCCCGTGGCAAAGGCCAATACTGGCCTCTGCCACGGATTAGCGTAATGCACGTCGGGAAGCGTTCGGCAGCATGCCCCGTTTGACTATTCGCCAGGCACTGTGCGCTGCACGCGAAACAGGATTACGCATGCCCTGCTTTACGGTCCACTCGAATTCCTTCGCTATGCGCAATCTTTTCTGTATTGCGGGATCAGGTTTGACATGTATAGCAATGACGTCGATATCCACCCCTTTGAAGGCATCACGAACTACTTGCCTGTCGATCGCCGTTGGCAGCAGACCGAATGCATCCATGATTCTTTGGGTAGAGCGGCCATTACCTGCACTGTTGAGGAAATTCACAAGCATTCCTTCGTTCTTATCGGTAGCGCTTAACGCCTCTTTATTGATGACTTCCCAGCGCACAATGACTTTCGGTAATACACCGTAGAAATTGTTCTGCTTTGAAACCAGTTCATATTGATGCCACGTCACATCAGTTGCGTACGGTCCATCGCCGGGTGCACGGAAGTTTTCGATCATTTTCCAACGCCCCGGTAAATACTCGTTTTTGAAACGGTAACTTTCGGATATGGAAGAGTCCGAGTAGGTCGATCTAATCGTATTTATGCCAGATGCCTTATGAGTCAGGTCAGTCTCAACAGCCGTTCGGCGAGCCGCCGACTCTTGTTCAGTCACGTCCCGACGCCAGAATGTTTTCAGATCTTGTTGATCGCCCGGAAAGTGTGCGCTGGGGGAATTGTCTGAGTAGTTATCATCATTCTCTTAAGGCTGTCTGCCATCGCCATCGTAAAAGCGCACTGGGTTATTCCTGACCATTCGAAACAGGTTCAACCCATCCACATCCCCCGCCGGGTCCGGATTTATCCAGCGCTGTAACCACGGTGCGTAATAACGGAAGCCGTAGTAATACAACCCGGTTGCATCCCGTTCTTTACCCGAATAACGAATCACTTTGTAGCGGGCTTCCAGTGCACTTTTAGCCCCCCACCAGGCCGTCCCGCCGTAGGGGTAGTAACTTTCCTGGCTTAAGACTTCTCCGCTTTGATCCAGCTCCAGCGTGCTGCTGCCCAAGTGGTCGTTCACGCTGTAACGGTGTTGATGCTGGCCATTTTCCCGGTTCAACAAACGCACGGCATTACGCCCCGCTTGGGCAAGCACCACGTGCAATTGCTCGCCTGTCGTTCGGCTGCGAATCTCCAGCCCCGGCAAGTAGCGCACTTCGCTGATATGCTCGCCACCCCGGGTTTTGGCGCGGCGCACTTTACGCACGCGCTGGCCGCCGCCGTCATAGACGTAGGTTTCTGTGTCGTCGTCCTGGCCATCTGGATCTTCGCGCTGCACCTGCGTTACGAGCTGCAACTGATTGCGGCTGTCCCACTGCATGACCTGGCCCGGTGCCAGGGCCTGTTGATTGCCGTTGGCATCAAACGCCTTGGCAAAATCTATCGGCGAACCGTCCTTGAACAGGCTGCGGTTGCTGAGTGCGTCGACGACCATTTCGCGGGTATAGCTGTTGCCAGCCCCGGCAGCGTGCTTGAGCCGGGTCAGGTTGCCGCCGCTGTCGTAGCTGTAGGTCTGGCTGTAAGTGCGCCAACGGCTGTCATCTACCGGTCCGAAGATCTCCAGCCGCGGCAGGCTCGGGCCGATGGTTTGGCTGGCGTTTTCGCGACCGGTAGCGCTGATCAATTGATAGAGCGTGTCATAGGTGAAGGTACTGACTGCCTGAATTCGCTGTCTGGCAAACCATTGCACCGGCTGGGCAAGGTCTTCGATACGGGTGATGTTGCCTACCGGATCGTATTGGTAGTGCAGGTCCTGTAGCGTTTTACCGTCTGACCTTTTGGCCTTCAGACTGGACAGCAGGCCGTCCCGCGCCGAGTAATAGGCCGTGGTCGTCACATCGTTGCCTGCCTGCTCAATTTCTACCTGGCCCAAGGCGTTGTAGGTCGTGATTTTGAGCAAGGCAACGTTGTTCAGCCAGGACGCAAAAGGTTGCCCGGCCACATCAAATTCAAAACGCTGCACATGCCCAAGCGCGTCGGTCTGCTCGATAACAGCACCCAGCGCATCGTGTCGCCAGCGTGTGGTGTAAACCGCGTCTTCAAGATCGGCTTCAGATGCGGGCCACTGGGGCTGCGTCAGTGCGGTGCAGAATTGCCGCGCTTCGCTCAGCGGCTGCCCGGTGAGGGCAAATGCGTCATGCCACAGACTGCCCGCCTGATCATCGTGGCGGAGCAATTGCCCGCAGCGGTTGTGGTGGGCGTCTTCTTCGTCGGCACCCGCGTAGGTAAAACGCTCCACGCACAGCGGCGGCTCGTGTTCGAACACATTCACTGGCCGCATCAGTTCATCGTAGGTAAAGCGCCGATGGGTGTCGCGTCCGTCCCAGCTATCACGCAACTGCCCGGCAGCGTCATGACAGGCAAGCCGCCAGCCGGCATCCACGCTCGTGGTCAGCAGCACTTGGCCGCTGAGGCTATAGCGCGTGGACTGGTTTGCAAGATCGCTCAGCACAAATAAACGCGGGTCCCATTGCTGGCACAGGTGCCCGTTGGCATTGAATACCTGACGCTGGACCCGCTCAGCAATGGGCTCCTCAACTTCCTGTCGATGGTGAGCAATGCTGCGTACAACCAAACCACGTGGATCGGTGACAGTCAGCAAAGGCGTGTGCTGATGCAGGGAGCTTGGCATAAGCAATTCTCAACGTATCAGCCACGGACTCAGTTGTAGAAGCCGCTTGAATTTAAACGGTAGCAGGCGGTTATGGAATGAGCCAATTCACCTGGAACGCCGGGCTGAGAAAGGAAGACATCTGGATCAATTTGATCGATGTCAAACGCGGCGAGTCGCTGTTGCCTCACAACCTGCTTGCCCGTCGGGTTTAGGGCATTGCAGGTTTAGCCACATCCTCTTTTTCAGCGTCTTGCTCCAGCAGCACCAGTGCACCGACGATCAGCGCATGCATGCCTTGTTCAAGCTCGGCTTCCATCTCGGCTTCTTCTGCCGCGCTTTCCGCCTCCAGCACCGGTTCCCGACCGGTCACCGAATACACCGTGTCGGCCACGGCGATACCGTGAAACGCGACGGTCGCCAGCAGCCAGCGCGCGCGCTCTTTTGAAAGGCCATAGGCCTGGGCGATATGGCTCTGATGGTCGTCGATTTTGGCGAGCATCGGCTGGGTCGCCGCCAGCCTGCGGATGACGTAAGGCGTCAGCCCGGGATGCGCCTTGACGAACACCCGCACCGAGGTGGCAAACACCATCATGTAGTCCTTCAGCCCGCTGTATTGATCAGCCTCGGCCTGGGGTATCTGCCAACGGGTGAAGATCTCTTCGGCGACCATGCTCTTGAGGGCTTCCAGATTCGCCACGTGCTTATAAAGCGCCATATGGCTGACGCCCAGCGCCGCAGCTACGCCGACAAAGGTAATGCTCGGCAAGCCCATCTTGATGCCTGCTTCGACGATGCGTTCCCGGGTGATGGTACGAGGGCGCCCTCGGGTTGCGGGCGATTGTGGCGGTGTCATAACAAATCCTTGAACGTGGGTGACAGTCTTGTAGCCGTCTTGTCAGGATTTCGCAAATTAGTTTATAGTCATGCAACTAATTAAGATTGGCGTTTACAGTGGCGTTTCTAATGCCCTGACGACGCTTGTATCCCTGCGAAGGAAAGCGCGAGCTTTCCAGCTCTCCTGAAATTCCGGACGTTTGAATTCCATGGAAACTCCTGACCCGGCCTCGGCCAAACCAAAGGTGCGTGGCCCGATCAGCCAGCTACTGAAGCCAGTTCGCGGGCGATTGATCCTTGCCGCCATGCTTGCGGCTTTAGGTGCGATGTTGACGCTGGTGCCACTGGCGGTGATTGCGCACATCGCCCGGCTTGCCCTGAGCGGGGCCGACATGGCGCAAAACCAGGTGGGGTGGGCCGTGACGGTCGGGCTGGCGAGCCTGTGTGCAGGTTTGTTGTTGATCGCCGCCTCTGAGCTGCTCGCGCATTTGGCTGACAACCGCCTCACCCATCATTTGCGAGTGGCGATTGCGCAACGCCTGAGCCGGGTACCGTTGGGCTGGTTCACCAGTCGGGCCTCGGGCGAGGTCAAGCAGGCGATGCAGGACGACATCAATACGCTGCACAGCCTGACGGCGCATTTCTACACGACACTGGGCCGTGCAGGCGGGGCCATTCTGATCGCGCTGAGCTACCTGTTTGCGCTGGATTGGCGGCTGGCAATTGTCTCGCTTCTGCCACTTGGGGGGTTCTTTTTGTTCTTCGCCAAGGCCATGAAAGCCAGTGAAGCGAACATGCAGGCGTTCGCGGCCGGCATGGGGCGTATCGACAACGCGGTCGTGGAATTCGTCAACGGTATTGCCGTGGTCAAGTCGTTTAGTGGCAGCGCCAGGGCCCCCCGCAGCTACCGCGATGCGGTGGATGCCTTCGCCGAGGCTTTTGTCGGTTTCACCCGGCCACTGGTGGCGCCGATGGCCAATGCCAATGCGCTGATTGCGCCGGTCACGGTACTGGGCATGGTGCTGGTGTTTGGCACCGTATTCGTTGGCCTGGGCTGGATGGAACCTCTCGATGTACTGCCGTTTGCCCTGGTGGCCCCGGGGCTTTGCGGCCCCTTGCTGTTGTTGCACTACATCACCCATGACCTGAATCACGCGACTGGCGCCGCCCGGCGTGTGCAGACCTTGCTGGATACACCGGTGCTGGAGCAGCCAAACCCAAGCGAACAGGCATCGCCCAACGGCAACGAGATCCGCTTTGAGCGTGTGGGTTACGCCTATGACGCTGAGCGCCGTGTGCTTGCAGACGTCAACTTGACGCTGAAACCGGGCTCCACCACGGCCATCGTCGGTTACTCCGGTGCGGGCAAATCGACGCTGGCGCGACTGCTGCTGCGCTTCTTTGACCCCACCGAGGGGCGCATCACGCTGGGCGGTGTGGACATTCGCCACATCGAGTCCTCCAGCCTGTACCGGCACATCGGTTTTGTCTTGCAGGAGGTGCGCCTGATCCACGCCAGCGTGCGCGACAACATTGCCCTGGGCAGGCCGTCGGCCACCCGGCAAGAGGTCGAGGAGGCAGCGCGAACCGCGAATATCCACGAACGAATCCTCGCGTTGCCACGTGGCTATGACGCCGTGATCGGCGAAGACGCACAGCTCTCTGGCGGCGAGCAGCAGCGTTTGAGCATCGCCCGGGCCGTGTTGCTTGATCCGCCCGTGTTGGTGCTCGACGAAGCCACGGCCGCCGCCGACGCCGAAAGCGAAGTGGCGATCCAGGAAGCGCTGTCACGTTTTGCCGTAGGCCGCACGCTGCTGGTGATTGCCCATCGCCTCGACACGGTGATGCATGCCGACCAGATCATCGTGCTCGACAACGGCACGGTGCTTGAACAGGGCTCGCATCAGCAACTGCTGGCACGCAAGGGGCTCTATGCGCGCTTGTGGGCGCAGGGTGGTTACACGCATTCAGAACAACAGGCGGTGCCCTCATGCTAAAACCTCTTGCTCAATTATTGGGCGATGACACGCCCGTCTTGCGTCGCTACCTGTGCATGGCCGTAGCCTATGGCCTGCTCAGCGGGCTGACCCTTATCACCCTGGTCCCCGTGTTACAGCATTTATTGGCCAACGATGTGCGGGGCGCCGGGTTATGGCTGGGCCTGACGCTGGCGGGCGTGGTGGTGTGCTGGGCCTGGCGACGCCAGGTAGACAAGGCAGGCGTGGCGGTGGGTGTGGCGATCTTGCAGGGCGCCCGGCAACGTATCGGTGATCATGTCGCGAGCCTGCCGCTGGGCTGGTTCACCGCGCAAAATACCAGTCGCCTTGGGCATGTGATTACCCACGGCGTGATGGCGGTTGCGCAATTACCGGCGCATGTCTTTACGCCGCTTATCACCGGCGCCGTCACGCCGCTGGTGATGGTCGCTGCGCTGTTTGCGCTGCACTGGCCGCTGGGCCTGATTGCACTGCTGGGGCTGCCGCTGCTGGTGCTCGCGATGCGTTTAACAGGGCGGCTCGGGCGACACTCCGGCCGGGCTTACCAGCAACACTTTGCCGATGCCAGCCAGCGCATGGTTGAGTTCGCCCAGGCACAGTCGGTGCTGCGCGCCTTTAACGGCGAAGGCGGCGGAACGCAGTTGCTGGAGCACGCCATCGACCGGCAGCGCCGCTCCGGCATGCGCCTGATCTTGCAGTCCACGCTCTCGGTGGTGCTCAACGCCTGGGTGGTGCAGGCCATCTTTGCGCTATTGCTGATAGCGGCTGTGGGCTGGCTCAACGCTCAAGTGGGCATCGCCCAGGACACCGGCTCGGTGATTGCTGTTGTGGTCGCGCTGGTATTGGCCAGCCGCTACATCGACCCGCTACTCGACGTGGCCAGCTACGCCGAAACTGTGCGTGGTGCCTACGGTCAGCTTGAGCAAGTGCAAAGCATTTTTGCCGTTGCGCCATTGCCTGAACCCGCTCAGCCACAGACCCCGGCAGATGCTTCGATCGAGTTGCGCGGGGTCAGCATGCGCTATGCGCCCGACCAGCCGGAAGTGTTGCACGGCGTCAGCCTGCGCATTGCGCCGGGCAGCATGACGGCACTGATTGGTGCTTCCGGCTCCGGCAAGACCACGCTGGTGTGCTTGCTCGCGCGGTTTTTCGATGCCAGCCAGGGCAGCGTGCTGATTGGTGGGGTGGACGTGCGGCAAATGTCCAGCGCGCAACTGACCAGCCAGATCAGTCAGATTTTTCAGGACACTTATCTGTTTCAGGGCAGCATTGCCGACAACATTCGTATCGGCAGACCTGCCGCCAACCTGGCCGAGATTCTCGATGCGGCGCAGCAGGCAGGGGTCAGCGAACTGATCGAACGTTTGCCTCAGGGCATCGATACGCCGGTGGGTGAGGGTGGTGCGCAATTGTCCGGCGGTGAGCGTCAACGCATCGCGATTGCCCGGGCGCTGATCAAAAACGCCCCCATCCTGCTGGTCGATGAAGCCACCGCCGCCCTGGATGCCGAGAACCAACAGGTGATCGCCCAGACACTCGCCAGGCTGCGCGGTCGGCACACCCTGGTGGTGATCGCGCACCAGTTGTCTACGGTGGCCATGGCGGACCAGATTCTGGTGCTCGATAAGGGCCAATTGGTTGAGCAAGGCTCCCCGGCAGCATTGCGCGCCAGCAACGGCCGTTATGCGCAGTTCCTGGCGCAACGCCGGGCGGCCAAGGGCTGGCGTATTGCTGTGCCCACGAACGGCGAGCAAGCCTGATGCGTGCACGATGGACTGTGCTGTTTGCCTTGCTCTGCCTGGCGTCGCTGTTGGTCGGGGCGCGGCAGTTGCAGTGGTCGCAGTTGTTCTCTGCGTCGGGCGATGCCTGGCTGACGATCACAGCCAGTCGCCTGCCGCGTCTTGCCGCGTTGGTGCTGACCGGGGTTGGCCTGGCGGTGTGCGGGGTGATTCTGCAGCATATTGTGCGCAACAAATTCGTCGAGCCGGGCACCACGGGCGGGCTGGATGCGGCCAAGCTCGGCATCCTCGTGTCATTGGCGCTGGCGCCCGCTGCCGGAGCGCCTGCGCGAATGCTGTTCGCCTTGGTGTTTTGTTTCGCTGCCGGCCTGATCTTTGTCTTGCTGATCCGCCGCATCCAGTTCAAAAGCACGGTATTGGTCCCGGTTATCGGCCTGATGTATGGCGGCGTACTGAGCGCCTTTGCCGAGTTTTATGCCTATCGCAATAACATCATGCAAAGCATGCAGGGCTGGCTGCTGGGGGACTTTTCCCGGGTGGTGCAGGGCAGCTACGAAATCATCTATTTGATTCTGCCGATTGTTGTTCTGACCTACCTGTATGCCCACCGTTTCACTGTGGTGGGCATGGGCGAAGGCATGGCCACCAGCCTGGGTCTCAACTACCCGGCAACCGTGGTGCTGGGCTTGCTGCTGGTGGCGGTGACGGTATCCGCCACGGTGATTACGGTCGGCGCGATCCCCTTTGTCGGCCTGGTCATCCCCAATCTGGTCGCGCTGCGTTATGGCGACAACCTGGCGCGCACGCTGCCCATCGTGGCACTGGGTGGCGCGTGCTTGCTGTTGGTCTGCGACATTCTTGGGCGCCTGATTATTTATCCGTTCGAAGTGCCCATCGGTCTGACTGCGGGCAGCGTAGGCGGGGTGTTGTTCCTCGCGCTGATCCTCTGGAGGCACCGATGAACCGCGTGCTGCCCCGATATGCCGTGTGGGGCGTGGTCGTTGTGTTGGCGCTGGTGTTTGTGTTCCTGCGCTCGGGCCTGGACGTTGACTATGTGATTCCCAAGCGGCTCGCCCGGCTCGCAGCCATGGTGATCGGCGGGGTGGCGATTGCCTGGTCGTCGATTACCTTTCAGACCATTACCGGCAACCGCATATTGACCCCAGCAATCATGGGCTATGAGGCGGTGTATCTGCTCTTGCAGGCCTTGCTGGTGTTGTTTCTCGGCACTTACAGCGCGGTTCTGCTGGGTGTGTCCGGTAACTTTTTGCTGTCCGTGCTGCTGATGCTTGCCTATTCGTGGTGCATCCATCGCGGGTTGTTCCGAGTCGGCAAGAACAACGTGTATTTCCTGCTGTTGGTCGGCCTGGTACTGACCATGGTGATCAGTACCTTTACCCAGTTCGTCCAGCTCAAGGTCAGCCCCGGTGAGTTCTCTGTGTTGCAGGGCTTTAGCCAGGCTTCTTTTAATCGGGCACAGCCTGCGCAGTTGCTCTTCTGCGGGGCGCTGGTGGCGGCGGTTTGCCTGGTGGGTCTGAAGGCCTTACCCACCCTGGATGTACTCGCCATTGGGCGCGATCAGGCCATTTCGCTAGGGGTTGATTACCAGCGCAACGTGCGCCTGCATCTGGGCTTGATTGCGGCGCTGGTGGCGATTTCCACCAGCTTGCTCGGGCCCACAGCCTTTATGGGCGTATTTGTCGCAAACATCACGTATGCCCTGGCCCGTACCTTCAGGCACCGGGTCACCCTGGCGCTGGGCAGCGCGATTGCCGTTGGTATGTTTATCGCCGCCCAACTCTTGGTCGAGCATGTTTTCAACTACAAGACCACTGTCGGCATCCTCGTCAATCTGGTGTGCGGCGGGTACTTCCTGGTGTTGATGGTGCGTACCCGAGGAGCCCCATGATTACTGTCCATGACATTCATAAGGCCTATGGCGCCAAGACCGTACTGAACAATGTTAATGCGTGTTTCCCAAGAGGCGGGCTGACCTCGCTGATCGGCCCAAATGGGGCTGGCAAGACCACGTTGCTGATGATGATCGCGCGGCTGATGGCGCCGGGGCGTGGCGAAGTACGCCTCGAAGGCCGCCCGGTCACGGGCTTGCCAATCAATGAGTACGCCAAGCGGGTGGCGACGTTGCGCCAGTCGCCAGACTTCAATTTGCGCTTGACGGTGGAGGAGTTGATCGCGTTTGGGCGCTTTCCGTTCAGCCGCGGGGCGTTGACCGCCGAAGACCGGCGGCTGATCGGCGAGGCAATCGATTTTCTGTCTCTGCAACCGCTGCGCCATGCCTACCTCGACGAGCTCAGCGGCGGGCAGCGGCAAATGGCCTTTTTGGCGATGACGATTGCTCAGCAAACTGACTACCTGTTGCTCGATGAACCGCTCAACAACCTCGATATCAAGCACGCCGTGCAGATCATGCGCGCGCTGCGCCGACTCTGCGACGAGTTCGGCCGCACGGTGATTCTGGTGGTGCATGACATCAACTTTGCCGCCAGCTATTCCGATCACATCGTGGCGATGAAGGCGGGTGCGGTGCAGTGCGCCGGGCGCGTTGAGCAGGTGATTACTCAAACCCGGCTCAGCGAGCTGTACGGGCTGGATTTCGACATCAGCCAGGGCCCGCGCGGGCTTCTGTGCAACTACTTCAACCCCTAGAGAGAACCTTGAACATGGCGCATCACACCCAGCGTTTGTGGCCGTTGGCCCTGCTGATAGCCGCAGCTTTTGCGGTGCAGGGCTGCAACGACAAACCGGCAACACCGACCAAGGCCAGCCCTGCCGCGCAAGCGGGGCAGGGCGCTCACGCACCGGTCAGCGTGCAGCATCAATTGGGCACAACGGTGATCGAGCACGCCCCGCAACGGGTGGTGGCCCTGGACATGAATGAGGTCGATTTTCTTGACCAGCTCGGCGTGCCGGTGGTGGGGATGCCAAAGGATTTTGTCCCGCATTTTCTCGCCCGCTACAAGGATGCCGCGAGTGTCGGGGACGTCGGCGCCATTGTGCAGCCCAATCTTGAGCGCGTGTATGCGGCCAGGCCGGACCTGATCCTCATCACCTCGTTGCAGGCCAATCACTATCAAGAGCTGAGCGAAATGGCCCCGACCGTCCATTTCGATGTCGACTACCGCGACAGCGAAGCGCGGCATATCGACGTCATCAAAGATCACTTGCTGACCTTGGGGCAGATTTTCGATAAGCAGGCGCTGGCCCGCCAGAAGGTTGATGAGCTGGATGCCAAAGTCGAAGAGGTCAGGCATCTCACAGAAGGAAGGCCCGAAAAAGCCCTGGTGGTGCTTCACAACAATGGCGCTTTCAGTTCATTCGGCGTGCAGTCGCGCTATGGCTTTATCTTCAATGCGCTGGGGGTGAAACCCGCTAGCGCGACCGCCGAAGCGGGTCTGCATGGTCAGCCGATTTCCAGCGAATTCATTCAGCAGGCCAACCCCGACATCATTTATGTGGTGGACCGCACGGCGGTGATGGAGCGTCGCCCGGTGATGGACGCCCAAAGCATGGGCAACCCGTTGCTGCAGCAGACCAAAGCTTGGAAGAACGGCAAGGTGATTTTTGCCGATGCTCAGGCCTGGTACGTGACCGGCGCGAGTCCGACCTCGCTGAAATTGATGATTGAGGACGTTGAAAAAGGCTATCAGCGCTAAGCCGCGCCAAGTCTGGCCAGTCATTTATTGGCTATCTAACGATTCTCATTAAAAACACCCTTTTTATTTAGATAAACAACAACCAGCAACTTCCCAGTTGAATGGAGCCTTAGCGTGCGTAAAAAACACTTTTCAACCCGCATTGCGCCACCTCGCGCAGACTTTGCCTTGAACCGCACCGCCATTGCCGTACAGCGTGTGCTGCTGGGCATGACCTTGGCCGTGGCCGGCTTGCCAGCCTATGCCGACACCTTGAACACCGAAGAAAAGGCCGTCTCGACACTGCCTGAAACGAGGGTGGAGGGTGAAATGGACTTGCCTTCTGAATTGCCCCCCAGCTACGCGGGAGGGCAGGTTGCCTATGGCAGCCGGGTTGGCCTGCTGGGCAATAAAGACTTTATGGAAACGCCATTCAGCACCGTCAGTTACACCGAAAAATACATTGCCGACCGCCAGGCGCAAAACATCACCCAAGTGATCGCCGCCACAGATCCGGCGGTGTTCAGCAACGGGTTGACCGGCACCTTCAGCGAGAATTACTCCATTCGCGGTTTTGCCAGCAACATCAGCGACGTGACCATCGGCGGGTTGTATGGCGTCGCCCCTTACTACCGGATTTCGCCGGAAATGTACGAGCGCATCGAGGTGCTCAAAGGCCCGTCTGCGCTGCTCAACGGCATGCCGCCGGGAGGTTCGGTCGGAGGTGCCGTCAACCTGGTGCCCAAGCGTGCAGGGAACGAGCCGTTGACGCGCTTCACCGGCACTTATATGTCCGATGCGCAGTTTGGCGGTCACCTGGACGTGGGTCGGCGCTTTGGCGAAGACCAGCAGTTCGGCGTGCGCTTTAACGGGGTGTACCGGGATGGCGACGGTGCAGTGGATCATCAAAAGCTCAAAGCCGAATTGACCTCGCTCGGTCTGGACTGGCGAGGCGAGCGCGCGCGTCTGTCGGCCGACCTGTATGAGAGTGAAGACCGTGTTCGCGGGCAAAACCGCGGTATCAACCTGGCCTCCGGAGTGTCGGTGCCCAAGCTACCCAAGTCCGATACCTTGCTCAACCCTGACTGGGCCTATGTGCAGACCAAGGATCACGGTGCCATCGTGCGCGCCGAGTACGACCTGACTGACGATCTGATGGCTTATGCGGCGTTTGGCACCAGCGAAACCCGCTACGTTTACAGCGGCACCATGTTGGCCACGGTCTTTAACGAGGCGGGCGACTTCAAGACCAGCATGGGCCAACTGAAAATGGAGCTCGAAAAAACCTCAGGCGAAGCGGGCTTGAAGGGCAACTTCCAGACAGCGGCGATCAAGCACCAATGGTCGATCAACGCCACGCACTACGGCGACACCCAGAAGGACTACGGCCGCAGACAGGTACCCGGAGCGGACTGGATAACCAACATCTACAACCCGGTGTGGGGCCCGGCAGCGGATAAAAGCTTCCCGTACATTGCTCACAGCGAAACCCGCCTGACCAGTTACGGCGTGGCAGACACCTTATCGGTGCTTGAAGACCAGGTGCAATTAACCCTGGGGGTACGTCGTCAGCAAGTCCTGACCGATACCTTCAGCGTGAGCACCGGCGCACGAACCGGCCGCTATGACGAAGCCGCTACCACACCCGCAGCGGCATTATTGGTCAAGCTCACCGACAATGTGTCCGTGTATGCCAACTACATAGAAGGCCTGAGCAAAGGCGCCACCGCGCCGATGACAGCCGCGAATGCCGGGGATGTGTTCGCGCCCTACAAGTCCAAGCAAAAAGAAGTCGGCCTCAAACTGGACTTAGGCGACTTCACCCATACCCTGAGCCTCTATGAAATCAAGCGGCCCAGCAGCTATACCGACCCGGACACCAACGTCTTCTCCTTTGGCGGCGAACAACGCAACCGCGGGATTGAATGGGGCTTCTTCGGCGCGCCGCTGAACGACGTGCGGCTCATGGGCGGCGTGGCCCATGTTGATCCCAAACTCACCAAGACTGCTGGCGGCATCAATCAGGGCAAAACAGCCACCGGCTTGCCTAAATTACAAGGCAAGCTGGGCGTGGAGTGGGACACCCCGGTGATCGACGGCCTGACCCTCACCGCCAACGCAACCTCAGTGTCCAAGCAATACATCAATGCTGACAACTCGCAATCGATCCCTGGCTACACCATCTTTGACGTTGGCACCCGCTACACCACCCACCTGGCCAGCCGCCCGATCACCTTGCGCGGCAGCGTGACCAACGTCACCAATAAGGCCTATTGGGGGACGCCACTACTGTCCAGCCTGGGGCTGGGCGCGCCACGGACGGTTGAGCTTTCGGCTTCAGTGGATTTTTGAGCTAGTAGGGGAAAAGGTCTGGCGGCAGGGGCCGCCAGATTTTGGTTGGGGGGAGGGTCAAACGATCGCGAGGTAATCTCACTCCTGCATATTCACCGCAGTTGTTGTCATTCTTTACAGACTCTCCGGGTCCCCAAAAAACATTTTGACATGGCGCTAGCACGGTATTTTCAGGCCAAGAAAGTTTTGGTTTGCCCCCACTCACATGTGATTCACTGGCGATCGAGATTGCCCAGGTGTTGAAAATGTGTTGATCCAGCCTAGGGAGCGGTAACCAGGCGCGCCTCAAAGCCCTGTAGAAACTCGCGAACCATCGTCGAGTAGGGTTCGCTCTCGATGGCACTCGCGAGATCCTCAGTCGCGTTCTGGAACTCCTGCTCGATGTAGGACTGCATCCGGTCGTGGTACCACGAAGGCGAAGTGTCATCAGTGGGGTCGCCTGGGTACTTCATTCATCGTCTCCGCTGACATACTGCCCGGTTGTCGTTGGAACTCTAGCAACCACTCACATTGATGGTCCCTTCGGAGCGGGACGTTTTGATCTCCAGATTCGTTTTCCTTGAAGACTCTTGGAGGTTTCCTGAATTGATTTCGATAGATCTGTTCCGCTTCCTATGCGTTTAAAGTACTTAATTTTGTCCTCCAGCGCCTTGGTCGCTTGGTCCCAGTCGCTGGTCGCAAGTGCCCTGACACTGAAGTCGTGTTGCACCAAGGCCGCTAGAGCCCTTGGATACCGTTGCAAATAGAGGTCCCACGCAGTTAGAAACTTTGTTCGGACCGCAGGTGATGAATGCGCCCGCATCTGTGAGTAGATGTCTTTCAAAAAGCGGACATCCCAGGGGACGTGAAACCCAAAGTCCTCTCCAGGACTACCTCCAAGATTGATAGGCCATGCTCTCGTTGCGAGCGTGCTCAAGGACTGCAGCCCATGGCACAAAAACACGAACGACAAGTCTGGGGAAAAAGCCACTGTGGGCTGAAACAGACCAAACGCTTTACATTCGTCGGTGATGAACAGACCCAAAGAGGGAATGTCCTTTTCTGCATGGTATGCAGTTATAAGTGCCCCGCCAAAAAAACGTTCGACGTGGCTACGCTTGTAATGCTCAAAGTCACCTTTAACGATGACTCCTCGAAAAAAAATATCCTGGCCCACTAGGCGGTGATGGAGATCTTCAGCGCAATCTACCAGTGTTTGCACGCAAAACTTGCTTTCAGTGGTGGCAGATGCTGGTTGACTGTTATAGATAAGGATGGTGTCAGAGAAAACGATCACCTTGAAGTCGGATCGGGTATGAACATTCAAGGTATCGAGGATCTCGTAAACACGAACCACCTTCCTCGGCTCGTCTCGCACCATGTTTGAAAAACCGAGGATGTCGATATACAGCAAGAACCGGTCACTCATTCCATTGCCCGCCGATCAGAAAACGCCATTCTGAAGGTCTTTAAACCCGATTAAAAGCCAGTAGGTGCCGGGCACCAGATTGAATCGCCTCGGATTCTCTAGGCACCTTGTAAGCAGACGAGCATCCCGTCTTGTTTATAAATCAACTTCTTGCGCACTCGCCCGCTGCATCGGCAGGCGAGTGAGGACGTCCTTCAGAAAGGCATACGCAAACGCGCTGATGCGCAGTTTTCATCGGCCCGAGGATGGGACACGCATAGTCGTGGTCCTGCCTAAAGGGCTGTCTGGACTTTGGCTGAAGGCTCCTGCGGCGGACAGTATGGGGTTAATGCGGAAATATCCAGCGGATCGCCTGTTAAATGAGGCTCGCTAGAACAGGGCGGCTGGTATTCCCAGAACAGCACTGATCATTTGTCCAGAATCAAATATTTTTGTACTGATTTGTTGCCCTTATCTGTAGCGCTTGGCATTATTTAGCCACTACTCGACACTGGCGCAGGGATGGCCGCGACACTCGCGTGTTTCTATGCGTCCTATTGGACGTAAGCCTAGTGCTCTCCTATCTCTGCATCCCCTCCATTTCTGATTTTTTGTGGTTCTATAAATGAGTTTTTTTCGAAAGCTCCTGGCTTTCATCGTCCAGCTATTCAGTCGGAAGGATGAGCCGGATAGCGATGTACTGCCAAAAATTGATCCTGAGAAAATCCAACGGGAACTACGGGTCGTTGAGTTGGCAAAGCTGCGTGGAGCAGCGGGTGTGCCGTCCAGCACAGCCACCCAGTTGTCAGATGTTGAGCACAGTATTCGAGGGGTGCTCGGCAGAATGCGCGAGCAGATACTCAAGTACGGCGAGCGGTCGCTCAAAATTCTGGATGATCGCTTGGACTCGATTGACGTGACCCGGGATATCAAGCGCACGATTGCATTAGGTGATGAGTTTGAGCGAAACGCTGATCAAGACATTTCAAAAATGGACGGCGAGCTATCGGAGCTTCAGCAGATAGCTGAGGACAAGGCTCGTTCGCTGGAGGCGTTTCGCGAGCAGCACAAGTTGCAAGGTCGGCTTGCAGAGGCATCTGATGGCGATGCGAAATGGAGGAATGGTGGCCTGCTGATCGCGATGATTGTCATTGAGGGGGCGGGAAACGCCTTTTTGTTTTCAGAGGGCATGGCCAGCGGATATGTGGGCGGATTTGTCACTGCACTGATGCTTTCGGCATTCAACGTGCTTGTATGCTTTTTTCTCGGCAGGGCCGGTACTTATAAACACCATGTAAAACCCTCTCTGGCTTTTGCAGGATATTTCGCGTTCGCTGCCTCCTTGCTAAGCATGGTCATTGTTGGTCTAGGAACTGCGTATTTCCGTTTTGTGCTGCCTCAACTGGAAGATGAATCGCAATCATCGATTGCTCTGATTCTCGGCTATATCCACACGTCGGTCCTTCCATTCCAGGACATCAGCTCTTGCGCGCTATTTGCCCTGACGGTTATTTTCGGGCTGATAGCTGTTTATAAAGGTTATACCTGGACAGATCGTTATCCAGGGTACGCGAGGGCTTACCTAGCTTACGAAGACTCGCAACGCAGGTATGTTTTTGCAATTGAGGCCTTACGACAAGTGCTTGAACAGCGCAAGGTCGAATCATTGCTGCTGATCGACCAGAACGTTGATCGTGCCTCATCAGCCATCCAAAACTTCAAGCGAAGCATGAGCCAAAAAGCGGTCATCAAGAAAGTTGTGGATGAGCGTATGGTGCTGGCCGACGAAACACTGACCAGTCTGGTTCGCACATACCGAATTGAAAACGAAATGGCCCGACCTCGCGATAATCCGCCGCCGGCCTATTTCGACGAGCCGGTGACTTTTGTTGAGGCCGAGATGCCCAATTTTTGCACCGAAAAGGACGAGCTAAAACTGGCGGAACAAGAACGCTTGATGCACGAAATGATCTCCAGTCTCGAGACGATCAGAGCGCGAATCCAGTCGTCCTTTAACCAGAAATACGATCAAGTACAGCCGCTGCAGCAGCTATTTTAAGGAGGTCAGGATGGCAATTTATGCCCAAAAAAAAGGGCTTTCCGGTAAAGCTGTCGGAGTAATGTTCGGTGGTGTCGCCCTGATTGCGGCCAGCGCTATGATTTATATCAACTTCACCCGTGAAACCTTCGATAAGGAGACTCTTTGCCCGTCTACGGGGCCTAAAGGGCAATACGTAGTGTTGATCGACAACACGTCGCCGTTCCCGTTTACTCAGAAAGTTGCCTTGGGCCAACGGCTGAAAACGATGGTTACTGAGGAGCTGCCTAAAGGCTACCTACTCTCGGTGTTTCTACTCGGTGAAGACTTCAAAAGCAATGAAAAACCGCTATTTGAGCGCTGCAATCCCGGGCAGTGGAAGGATAGAAACCAACAGACCAGTAACAAAAAGTTTGTTGATCGCGACTTTAACCAAAAATTCGTAAAACCGTTCGATGACATCGTGCACAAGATCTCGCTGGAAGAGCGCAGCAAAAACTCGCCAATTTTCCAGATGCTGCAGCTGGTAGGCATCAATGGATTTGAGCGAGCCCATGTGTCAGGTGAACGCAGGCTGGTGATTTACTCGGACATGCTGGCAAACATGCCAGAGTTCAGCATGTATAAGGCCTCCCTGCCGCATTATGCGGAGTTTCGCAAAACTGCTTATGGACAAAATGCTGCAGCGCCGGGGCTGAACGGTAGCAGTGTGGCGATCAATTTGTTGGCGGCTGATCAAAAAGTGCTGCAGAGCAACAAGTTGGCAGTGTTCTGGGAGCAATATTTTCAAGATAACGGCGTATCCGTGGAGGGGTTTTCCCGGGTTGAGGGGCTGTAAATGGACGTCAATAAATGGATCAGGCGCGTCAGCACCTACTTTGCGATCGCCGTAGTACTGAAAATTAGCCTGTCGATTGCCAGCCTGTTGCTAAAAGACCCTAAGTGGTTAGGGTTTGTTTTTCCTCTTTCGGTGATGGTGGGCTATTGGACCATTGGCTATACGGTTCGACAAAAATGGGATAAGCAACTCACCCTGGCAAAGTTTGCCGACTCCGTTTACTACCTGGGTTTTCTGTTCACTGTCGCCAGCATCATCATCTGCCTGCTGGATATTGAGAGCCTAGGCGATAACCTGAATGGAATGGCTACTCGGTTTGGCGCCGCAATGGTCAGTACCGCGCTGGGTATGTTAGCGCGAGTTATTCATACCGGATTTCGTATCGATGCCAACGACGCGGTCAGAAGTGTCGAAGAACGGGCGATTCATGCAGCCGAAAACCTCGCTATCTCCTTTGACAATAGCTTCCAGCAGCTCGAAGTGTTCCGGGATAAAGTTGATGTCGCTTCCCGAGAGGCTGTGCAGAGTGTGAAGGAGCAGGTCAAGGCGCTGTATGAGCACAACATCAACGTCACCGATGCTTACTTTGCCAATGCTACGCAGCAGAGCAATGAAGCCTTTTCGCTCATCCTGGAAAACACTCGGCTAGCCAGTGACCAATTGTTGATCACTATTAATGAACTGGCCGAAAAGAGTGCCATCACGTTGCGCCAGATGGAAGATAACGCGTTGGATTTCGGCACGATGGCGCGTGATCGTGTAGAGCAAATGATCTTTCCAGATGACCTGTTCACCCGCAAGTTAGGTGGTTCAATCGATACCTTGGCAAGCACAACGGACAGCGTCAGTGAAGGTGTTTCATCCCTCGCCGAAGATGTCAAAACTGCCACCCGCCAAGTCACCACGGCCATACGCAACCTGAACGCCAAAACTCAGACTCTGGATGAAAACCTAGTCGCGGTCGGTGCCATTGTGACGAGCCAGGAGCGTTTGGTGGATGCGATGAAACAGCAGAGCAAAGAAGTCATGGACAGCGTTGAGCGTGTGCAGAAAGAGTATCTGGATTCGTTGGACGACCAACAAGAGGAGTACCTCAACGAAATCAAGACTCGCCAGCAATCGGTTGAACGCATTGCAGACAAGCTGGAGGCCCTGAGCATTCGAATCGAAAACGCCGATACGGTAGAGCGACTGAGCACTGAAGTCACCGATGCCCTGAAAGGTGTACGTGAGGTCACTCAGACCAACCGAGACGTTATGGCTGAGCGTCTTGAGTTCAGCTTGGCGCCGCTGATTCAGGCACTGGTTGATAGTAATGAAAAGCATCAGGGGATCGCCGCACGCATGGAGCAGCACAATCGTGCGATCGAAACCACTCACAGCCAGATGGATGCTCTGATCACTAAGATCGGCGATGTATCGATTGGGGAGGCGGCCAATCAACATGCCGAGCCTGCCCGCCCGGCTGATGCGAGAACCGCCTAATGAGCGGAAAGAACGATCAGGTTTTTCAGCTCTCGCTTACCGAAATCTTTATCATCGTCTGCTTTATTTTGTTGTTGTTAATGGGGTACCAGATTTTTAAGTTAACCCATAAAAATCAGGCGCTGAACGAGAAAGTGGCCGCCTTCCAGGATTTGGATATGCGTGAAAAGGCGATCAGTACAGTAGCCGAGGCGTTGAAGGCACGTATGACCGCATTAGGTGTGCGTAAGCCTGATGAGATCATCAGCAAATTGATAGATGCCTCGAAAGCCAATGCAGAGCTGGATCGCTTGAAAGTGCTCTTGACCCAAAAAGATCAAGAGCTGACTGCTCTTGCGGCCATCGAAAAAGCGTTGATGGAAGTGGCCGGCCAGAAGAAAGGCGATGACGCCAAGCAACTGATACTAGAAACCATGATGTCGTTTGAGCAGTTGAAAAAGCTGGTTGTCGATCCTGATGAAGAAAGCGACGCGCAGCCTACCGATGTGGTGAAGCGTGTCGCGGCGTTAAAGGCCCAAGAAGACATGCTCGAGGCAGCTTTCGGGACAACAAATGATCAACTCCAGCAAACGATCAAGCATGCTGTGGCCTTGGTTCAGGCAGAAAAAAGCGGCGTAAATCCGGTTGAGTTGCAGAAAGCGAATAAAGACTTACGGGGCCAAGTTCAGTTCCTGCAAAACCGCTTAAACAAGGGGCGCGGCGGCGACCTTCCACCGTGTTGGGTGAATGAGGTTACGGGCAAGCCGGAGATGTTCCTCACCGTCAAACTCAGTGAGAATAATCTCACGTTCGAACCTGCCTGGCCGCCCGCGCGCCAGGAGGATGCAATGGCGCTGCCAGGTATTGGCGAGCTGATGGCTAATACCACTCGTACCTATGAGAGCTTTATTCAAGCGGCTAAACCGGTATCGGATTTGGGTACGCAGAAAGAGTGCAAGTACTACGTGCGCTTGGCGAGTCTGATTCAGGATGCCGTGACGTCTGATCGACGGCGGCTAATGGTTGAGAATTTGTTCTACAAGGTAGAAGTCAGGCGGTAGCGCCTTTGCGTGGCTATTACATATTTTTGGCTGTCGTCGGGCCGGCGCTGGCTCCACACGAATTAATCCCGCTCATTTTGCAGTTAAGCAAGGTGATTGGGTTAGGTTGCGGCATCTGTAGCTGTTTAGCTAAGGGAGAAAGGTATTGATGGACGTTTCGACAGCAGATCTATTGGCGCAATGCTCAAATGAGGATCTTGCGCCGTTGGTCAAGTACATCCTGGAGGCCAGTACAGAAAGTCTTTCCAGTAACGAACTGTACAAATCGCACGCGCCGGATCATCACCAATATGCAGCGCAGATACTCCAGGAGATACGCCTGTTCGGGGGTAATTCCTTCGTTAATCTGTTTCGCAAGGAAGGTCCTGAGTACCTTGAAGTCGTGCAAGATGTCGCGAGTAAATTCGGTGTACTCAAGGCCAGCAAATTCACTTCCGTTACGGCTCTGGAAGAAGAGCTGATTCAAAAGATACTTCGCGATGCTTTGAAAAAAGCCGATGGCCAGGCGCGTGAAGATATGGAAGCAATCCTCAAGGAGGCCGGCTTAGGTCGGGCGGACCTGAGCGCGCTGCTATCGGGATCCTCATTGGTCACCCTACTGGGCGCCAAGGCAGCGAGTTATCTGACCTACGAGTTGTCCAGCATAATTGCCGGAGCGGTGGCCAAACAGTTACTCGGAGTGGGTGCCAGAGTCGCAGGCAGCGCTGTATTAGGCAGGGGAATAGCAGCATTGGCGGGGCCAATTGGCTGGGCCATCACCGGCGTATGGACTGCGATTGACCTCGCGGGCCCGGCCTTTCGCGTGACTGTTCCTTGTGTTCTGCACATTGCCATGCTGAGGCAACGCGTGATTTGCGCACACGCAACAGCGGGTATGAAGGAAGCTTTCAATGATTGATTTGAGTGTGGTGTTTAAGGTGCCTGAGTGGCTGGCCGCCGGTTTGGAATCTGGCGAGCTTGAGCGAGTGGGTGGGGTCATTCGGGATAAAGTCACTAAAAAGGTCGTTGCCTGGCTGAAGGAAGGCGACACCATAAGCACTGAACCGCCATCAGAAGTGCTTAACGGGCAGCTCTCGCAACTGATGATGCAGGGCCAAGTGTTGATGGGGTTGCAAATGGCCAACCTAGCTGTAAGCACAATCGGCTTTGCGATGATTTATCGCAAGCTTCAGGGCATCGAACGTAAATTGGAGGGTATTCAGTCTGGTGTCGAGCAGCTTCAGGACGGCCAGAAATGGCAGGACAGGAAGGCATTTATCAGCCATCTGGCGCCTGTGATGAGTGCGACAGGCGCGCTGTCGTCACTGTGTTCATACAAGTCTGCCGATTTTGCTCAGAACAAACTGATGCACGCCGAGCGCCAGTTTGACACAGCGGAATATTACTTCAAGCGGGTCACTCAAGAGCTAATGAGCGAGCGTAAGCACTACGCCCGGAATATCGAGTTTGCGATGAATTACCGTTCCTGGATCATCGCCGCGCAGGGCAAGGTGCAATCGCTCTATCAATTGGGAGAGTCAGTCGCGGCGGTTGATGCGGCAGTACGCCTTCAGTCGGAGCACGCCGACTTCGGTAAAGAAGTCGCCAGCCTCCTAGCTGCTCCACTGCACCGTTTTGCCCCAGGCAATTACGAGGGAGGAGATGCGTTGACGTTGTTTGGCCAGCAGGCTGTGCAAACACATCAGATCCTCAAAGGTAACGCGTTGCAGCTGGCATTTATGAACGACAACGATATTCAAGTGCAGCAAGAGTTGATTTCAACTGAGATCGATCAGAGTGGTCTGCTGATTTACATTCCACGGTAAAGGACAACTTTTGTGATTGGGTATGTTCGCATGCGTTTCACGTATAACTTTTACCTTGACCTTGTTCAGATTCAGCTTGCCCACTGTATCTGGGCAAAGGAAATAGCGGTGGAAATGTCGAGCGATATCGAGGTAAAAGACTTCACGAGTAACGACTCCGGCAACGCCCAATCCCACTTTTCGCGCAACATATTTTGCACCTCCTCCAAAAGCGAATTGATATCGCTAGGGTCCAACGTGCCCACAGTCTTGAGTGCCTCTCTTGCCTGATCGATGTTTGCATAGATCTCTATAGCCAAGCCCGAATTATCACAGGATAGGCCCACATGATTGAGCAGCAGACGCAGAGCATCATTAGCGTAATCCCCCAACCAACTAATCAAATAACATTTCCCTCCAGACTCGATAAGATACCGCTCGCCAAGCCCCAATAAGGCAAAAGTTTTTCGGGCCTCGTCGAGTAAAGCTTTGGCACCTTGATCGATAAAAGGGCAGGGGCTGGAGTCCGCCAAGACTGCGCGCATCTCCTCACGTACGGCGTCATGCACCATTGCGCCCAAGCCATCGAACTGAGGAGGCGCCCCCCCTCGTGCGGCTGACACGATGATGACCTTGGCCTGCAGGTCAACATCACGTACCTGCCATCGACGGCCACCGAAGATAATACGTTGGTCTTTGGTCAGCGGACGGCTAACGGGGACCGAGCCCAAGGCTTTACCGTCGCATACCAGACGGAATTCTTCATCGCTGGTGAATGCGCTGTAGAACTCATGGTGATTGATCATTCGCTCGCCAACTGTTCCAGGTAGCAGCAACCCTGAGCTGTCCTGGACAATCAATTCGTGCTCACCCAGAGATTTGAGTAGTTTCACAAAGTCTGGCTTTTCAATACCTTGAAATGCGCCTTCAGCAATCAAGTTTTTCCATAGGTCAGCAGCCGAAGCGCCGCCGCATTGAGCAATGATGGAAAGGCATTGCTGCACCAAGGTGGAGCCATGAATGCCCTGCGCTCTGGGAGGTTCAAACCAACCTCTGGTCAGCAGTCGAACCATAGCAATGGTTTGTACCAACACTTGGCGTAATTGATCAGATAAGCCAGATTTATCCGTGAGCGGTGATTCTTTACAGTAAACGCGTAGCGTTGCTTTCTCTCCTGGGCGTCTGCCGGAACGCCCTAAACGTTGACGCAGACTTGCCACGGAAGGTGGAGCACCAATTTGTACTACCGTTTTGATACTGCCGATGTCTATTCCGAGTTCAAGTGTTGTAGTGCAAATCGCAGATGCTGGCCGGTCGCCAGCTTTCAATGCATGTTCAGCCTGCTCCCGCAGGTCTTTCGAGAGACTGCCGTGATGAGGCCAGAACTCGTTGGGCACGCCGTCTTTCTCGCATCGTCGGCGCAGTTGGTCTGCGTACCATTCAACCTGAGACCGACTATTCGGAAATATCAGGTTATTGCTGCCGCGTAGTACCTGGTAGAGATGCTCAGCAATCGCGAAGTCAGGGCTTGCCTCATTTTCCGTTTCGTCTTCATTCCTCTCCTGCTCATTGGGTTGACCAGGTTCCTTTTTAAGCTCGCTCATTGGCGGCTGAATGTAGCCGCGAACTTGCACCTGAAGTGTCTGGTTAGCGCTTTTCGATTCAATAACGGTAACGTTATCGGCATTGGCCGGTCGCAAAAACGCTGACGCTATCTTCATATCGCCGAGGGTGGCTGAAAGCCCAACCCTGGGAAGGCGCCTTCCCGCAGCAAGTTCAACCCTGTGCATCAATGACTGAAGTTGTTTGCCTCGCTCACTACCGATGAAAGCGTGTAGCTCGTCCACGACGATATAGCGCAGGTGTTGGAATACGCCGCCGAGACTTGAACCACGGTTGACAAAAAATGCTTCAAGAGATTCGGGAGTGATTAGCAGCACGCCCTCAGATGATTTGAGAAAACGGTGCTTTTTGCTGGATGAAACATCTCCGTGCCAAGCGACAACAGGGATCTCAAGCTGTTCACAGAGTCGGCTTAACCTGTCCCATTGATCGTTAATCAAGGCCTTAAGCGGACTGATATACAGCACCGCACCAGGCGGATCATCGTTATTGAGCAGATTCGTCAGGATGGGCAAGAAGGCGGCTTCGGTTTTGCCAGCGGCTGTTGCTGCGGCGATGATGACGTCCTGATCGGCGTGTACCAGAACAGGCACGGCCCATTCCTGGGCATCGCGAAGGGAGGTCCAACCTTCAGCCCAAATCCAGCGCTGGATTCGGGGCTCTAGCTGTTCGAAGCCTGATGAATCAGAGTGTGAAGGTGGCAAGTTCATCGTCTGCATCGACCTTCATATCATCTTCACCGCCGGAATCCTTGGCGACCTCGACCGCCCCTAGCAGTGTTCGCCAATCGGCCCCTGGGTTTTGCTCAAGGATGGCCAGTAGATTGATGAACGCTGTGATCGTGGTACGCGGTGTGCGGAAGTAGGCTTCCCCTAGGCGTTGGTTGCAGTGAGCCATAAACAGAGGAAGCGCCTCGTCAGGCAGCAAATACTTTTCAGCATCGCCGCCGGCATATACGTGCCGGAGTTTTTGAAGCAGTACGTAGAAGTCTTCAGGGGTGAGACTGGTAAGGCGAATGACCGGCCCTGAGAGATCCACCAGTCCGGTTTTGGCAAACGAGTTCTCAGCCAATCGCGACTGCAGGGCAGGGTAGCTGAATAACCCTCGACGAGTATCCATCAAAAACTCGGGCGTGCCGCCCAGCAAGAACCCCAACCCTTCGGATGACCCTTGCAATGAGTCGTTGAGGATGCGGAGGATCTGTTCGTAGTTGGCATTACGAGCCTGCGTATTCGCCAGTTTGTAGAGGTTAACCAGTTCGTCGAGGCAGATCATCAGGCCACCGAACCCTGCGAGCCTGACGAATCTGGAAAGCAATTTGAGCTGGTCGTAGACGGAGGCGTCGTCAATGATGGTCCGCACGCCCAAGGCAGCGCGGGCATCGGTTTTGGTGGTGAATTCTCCGCGCAGCCAACGAATCGCGTCGACCTTCAGTTGCTCATTGCCTTCCTCAAAACCGCGGCAATAGGCAGCGATCACCTCGGCAAAGTCGTACCCATTGACCATCTCGGTCAACTCGGCCAAGTGCTTACGAATAACTGTCTCGCTATCGGTACCCGCTGCCTTGGCTTCTGTTTTGGCCTGGGAGATAAATTTCTCCACAATGCCTTGCATGGCACCACCGTCCGGCTTTGTGCGCGTCGACATGTTCTTGGCTAGTTCGGAGTAAAGCGAGCGAGCTTGCCCCCCAGTGGCGTGCAACCGGCGGTCAGGGTTCAAGTCGGCATGCATGGTCACGAGTTTTCGTTCCATGGCGATAGCACGAACCAGGTTCAGAAAGAACGTTTTACCTGCGCCGTACTCGCCTATCACCACCCGAAACGCTGATCCGCTCTCCACCAGACGTTCGACATCCTTGATCAAAGCATCAAGCTCGCCTACACGGCCAACCTGAATCAGGTGCTGACCAACACGTGGCACTACGCCCGCGCGTAACGATTGAATGACCGCGTCGCGATCCTTGGCTCTGATAATGCTCATAGGGCTAATTCTTCCAAGATGTCTGTGTTTATCTCGACCGGGTCGTCGCCTTCTGTGAAGGGCATGTCGAATCTTTCAAAAGCCATGTCGTTGATTTGTTCCAGAGCGCCATCGAGCATCAGCTCCATGTCGCTGGCAGCGGTTTCCAGTTCTGCGCGGCTCCATTCCGGGCGAGAGATCAACAGGCGGAGGAAGGCCGAGTGTTCCTGGTCAAGCCCAGGTACGTCCGCGCTCGACTCCGAATTCGGTTCAGCGCTTTCAGTCGGCCGGTCCGCCTCCTCAACCTGATCCTCAGTGAACACCTTGGCGAGGAGGGCGGTGACCTCCGCCGTCTCCCGCTGGAGTTGTGCAATCCGATCATGATCAAGGACGAAACCTTGTTTCGAAGATGAGGCAGGCTGCGCGCCGGGTTCGGCGGATGGGTAAGTGGTGGCAGGCGTCACGGCAATACCCACACCGGCTGCCGCCCCATGGAGGTCGCTGTAAAGCAATTGGCTATCCAATTGCAGTGCCTTATACACACGCTCCAGCAACTTCACCTCCGCAGGGCTGACGATGCCATCAGCCTGCGCCAGATGAGCGAGGAAGCCGGCAATGGTGCGTTTTGCATCGACAGCCAAGGGGTCGAGCTTTTTCTTAAGGCTGGCAAGCGTGGGCGGTTGTTGGAGTTGGATTTGCAGATGTGCTTTGAGGCGTTTGCGATGGGCACCGCTCAAGTGACTCCATGAATCGATATGCTGAGCAAGCAGTGTGATTTCTTCGTTGGAGGTATCACCGTCTGCCGAAGCCACCGCACTGGCCAAATCAAGGGTTACCGATGCAGCGTTGTATGCAGCAGACGCACGGAGTGATCCATCTTCAGGCTGGGTTACAAACAACGCGATTCTGTCCTCGGCTTTTGGCGTCTTGCTACCACCCAGTACGTCGGGTTCCATTCCAATATGCAGCGACTCCAATGCGCGGGCCAGAGCGAGTACTTTGTCCCGAGACAATGCGCCCGCGCTTTTAAAGCGCCCTGCGAGCTCTCCAAAACTCATGACGACCAGGTCGTTACCAATCCTGGACTGCAACTCATCCAATTCGTCGTGGGCTACCTTCGGCCAGAGCGCGACAGGAAGCTGCAGGAGCCCCTCAAGTGCTTCTGCGCTTTCAGGGTTTCTTCCCAAATAACGGCTGTAGGGCTCAACTTCGCTAGTGCATTGCTCGACCAGCAGTTGCAAAATTTTACGTGTGCCCGAGGTTGCCATGACGTCAGGCAGATCCCCCAGGGTAAGGGTGGGGGCCTTTATTACGGCAGAGGCAGGGCGATAGCTGGCCTTGAGCTTGGTTTTGTTCTGCGCCAGTATCAGGCCCGCAGGATAAGCGTTTTCGTATTTGAGCTTGAACAAGCGTGAAAACACATCTTTGCAGCGTATGACTGGCGTACGTTTACTGATGTTGGGGTCGGCCAACGCCCATGCAAGTGCCCAATCGGCATTCAGCGGTTGCTTATTGGACGCGTGCTGACCTAAACCAATGCGCAGCGGCAGAGGCATTACGTAGCTGTGCTCGGCCATGTTGGGCGGCAGGCCAAGGTAGAGATTCGCGTCAACGGCGCGGTTGCTCAAGTATTCAAGGAAGCTTTCTGCATAGCTTCGGAATGACCCATTTCCTCTATAAATACTCAGTAGGCGCCGGACCTCGTCGACTATTAAAGGAACCTCATTAATGACCTTTGAGTCGTAAATGGGATCAATGAGGGCTCGACGTTCCAAACCGTAGAAAAACAAAAATACATAGCCGGTATCCGCCAACGGATCACTACGCCCACCTGCGAGCCATTGCAGGTATCCGCGTCGCGCTTGCGGTGTAATAGAGTGGAAACTCGGCCAATAAGACATCAGTCGCTCGTTGAGGTCGACGTAGTTCTTGGCAATCCGAAGCTTTGGGTTGATCAGTGAAGGCTCTTGAGCATCATGTCTGCTATCAAGTGTGCTTCCGATATAAAACATGCCGCTAGGCAGTGAGAGGCCGGCAACTTCGATGACTTCGCCAGCAGGCACCCAGCGGGCGTCGACCTTCTGTGAGCTGATACTTGGAATTTTAAAGGTATTGGCAGGGGGAGAGCCGAGTTGCACCGTATAAAACTCGGGGCCTTGCTCATTGTTCCTATTGCTCGTCGAGACTTCACGCATGGAAAACGTTACGCCCAAGCTTTGTGGCTTTTGCGGGCGCACATTCTTTGCAGCTGATGCTTGAAGCTGATTGAGCCGGCGTTTTCCGCGTTCGGCCAGCAGCCACATAATGGTGCCGATACCCGCTATGACACCGATCGCTATCCAGGCTTTTTTGGGGATAGTAGCGAGAGCACTGAATGCCAGAGCAAAAATGATAAGTATGCCGGTGCCACCGGAGTTTTTGGCTTTCTTCCTTGCCATGTGTCATTTCAACCTTGAAAGATGGGTACTGGCGCTATGGCAGTATCCAATATTCCTAACGCTTGAGCCAATGGCTTGGCTGAGCAGATGATCGGAAAGTTGAACGATCTTGGGTGGAGATGCCATTTCAGCTATAGATTTAATGCTTAGGGCATTTCATATGAGCGTCGCGGCGTTTACGTGAGCCATCCTCAGTAATTTCAAACATCAGTAATGAGGCCTGTCTGACAACGACTTGAGTCTAACGGAGCCTTCCGCCCCCGTTAATAGATACGGACCACATACCCAGGCGGATATTACTGTGGGACTTTCGGTGACTCGCTGGTTCGACACGCCGTTCGAGCATCCGTGGTTGCCGGCATTGGCGAACTATTTCCAGCGCTTGAGCGAATTTGCCGTAGCCCCCTGCAGGGGCGTGGGTGCTACGGGATGGCGTAGGGGCGCCCTGATGCAGTGTATGCCCTAAGATATGCCCCCAATGTAGCAATCCACCGGAAGAGAATGGAGCTCCATGGTTTGTGGTAAGGCGGAAATGATCAGCTAAACAGCCTGCCCGACAACGCCTAAAGACTCTCCGGATCCCCAAAAAACATCTGAATCCTCGACCGCAACCACCTTTCTCCCGGATCGTTGTCCTGTGCCCCGCGCCAGGCCATGTGCAGTTCAAAGCTTTCGATTTCAAGTGGCGGGTCTTCGGCGCGCACGCCGCCGGCGGCGGTTAGGGCTTCGGCGGTGTAGTCGGGGACCATGGCGACGATGTCGGTGCCCGCCAGCAGTGTGCTTAAACCATTGAATTGCGGCACCGCGAGTACCACATGGCGCTTGCGTCCGGTTTTTTCGAGTTCGGTGTCGATGTAGCCGCTCAAGTCGCCGGCGAATGAGACCAGTGCGTGGGGTCGCGCGCAGAAGTCGTCCAGGCTCATGGCGCCGGGCATGGTGTCGGCACGCAGTAGTTTGGACCGGCTGCGGCGCAAGACTTTGCGCTTGGCATTGGCGGGCAGGTCGGTGGTGTAGCTGACGCCTACCGATATCTCTCCCGACGCCAACAGCGGTGGCATGAGGATGTAGTTGACTCGCCGCACCACGAGGACGATGCCCGGGGCTTCAGCGCGCAAGCGCTTTAGCAGCATCGGCAGCAGGGCAAATTCAACGTCATCCGACAAGCCAATACGAAACACCGAGGTGCTAGTGGCCGGGTCGAATTCTGAAGCACGGCTGACGGCGGTGGAGATGGAGTCGAGTGCCGGTGACAGCAGCGCGAAAATCTCTATCGCCCGCGCTGTGGGCTCCATGCTGCGGCCGGTACGCACGAACAAGGGGTCGTCAAACAAATTGCGCAGGCGTGACAAAGCCGCATTGATGGCCGGCTGCCCCAGAAAAAGTTTTTCGGCGGCACGGGTCACACTGCGTTCATGCATCAGGGTTTCGAAGACGATCAGCAAGTTCAGATCGACGCGACGCAAGTCGTTACGGTTCATCTGGCGGGATTCACTGAAGGGTCAACGGAAAGTCAGGTAATGGATCTTACTGGCAAAGGTCATAAATCGTCACTCGGTAGATTGCCTTTCTTGGATTGAGAAGGCGTGTTTCAGGGCTTGTAGGCGGCAATTTCAAGATTTTTTGCGGCGCAGTTCACGGCTTTTCACGGCTAAAAAAACGCGCCGGATCAATGTCAGGCATGTCGACTATTAATGCTGTCTGTTAGTCTTGCGCACAAAGCCCGGATAAAGTCCCGTGGTATTAGCGATTAATAAGGCGAGGTTTGTGATGTCGCGCACGATCCGTTTTCACAAGTTTGGGTCAGCCGAGGTGCTCAAGTGCGAAGAGCACGAGGTCGCTGCGCCTGCGCCTGGCGAAGTGCAGGTGCGTGTCGAGGCGATAGGTATCAGTTGGTATGACGTTCTATGGCGCCAGAACCTGGCACCAAGCCCGGCGCATTTGCCGGCGGGCATTGGCCATGAAATGGCTGGCATTGTCACCGCTGTGGGTGCTGGCGTTGATGATTTGGCGGTAGGCGACAAGGTGGCGAGCTTCCCGGCCGAGAGCGCCAACGCGTATCCAACCTACGGCGAGCTGATCCTGATGCCGCGCTCAGCACTCACCCGTTATCCGGATATTCTGACCCCGGTACAGGCCAGCACCCATTACACCCCGCTGTTGATTGCTTATTTCGCTTATGTCGATCTGGCGCGTATCAAGCCGGGTCAATCGGTATTGATCACCGATGCCAGCCACTGCGCTGGCCCTTCATTTGTGCAGTTGGGCAAAGCGTTGGGGGCGAAAGTCATCGCCGCGACCAAAGAAGGTGAGGAGCGCCAATACCTGCTGGGCCTGGGTGCCGATCACGTGATCGTGACCGAGGAGCAGGATCTGCTGATGCAGATCAACAAGATTACTGACAGCCGAGGCGTGGACGCCGTTTTCGATGGTCTGGGTGGTCCGCAAATGTCAGTGCTGGGTGACGTGCTTGCGCCTCGCGGCAGCCTGGTGCTCTACGGTCTGCAAGGCGGCAACCAGACGCGTCTGCCAGCCTGTGCCTGTTTTCAGAAGAATATTCAGTTTTTTGTGCACTGTATCGGTAACTTTACTGGCAAGCCGGAGTTGGGCATTGACCAGGACGTAGAGGCCATCCAGCGCGCCCTGCGTGAAATCAACCAGTTGACCGCCGACAGGGTATTGCTGCCTCTGGACGTAAAAGTGTTCCCCTTCGATAAGTTCGTTGAAGCCCATCGCTACATGGACGATTGCCCATGCCGTGGACGTGTGGCACTCGAGCTGGGGTAATTTTTAAACCCACAGACTGACTGCAGTTGCAAACAGCCTGCCCTTGAACCTTGAGTTCAAGGGCATTTTTGTTGCGCATGAATAAACATGGGCCTGTTTTTGTTTATTGAATAGTGATGCTGGCAGTTTTTAATGTCGGGGATCAATTCGTTTAGATTTTTCCAAACTGGAAAAATATTCTTTTGTGTGTGTTTTATGTGTAGGTGAATTCCTATGCATATGTGGGTCGCATCTGTTATGAGGTGAACCCATTAGGTAACGGTGTGCTTGGCGCTGAGGGCTGTCGATAATACAGCGGTCGAACTGGAGGAATAGCCCATGAGCAACTTTCATGAACAAGCCATGCATTTTGTTTATCAACAAGTTCTACACCGGCTGCTGGGGTTTTTTAGTCGTCCCGAACGCATTGCGTTGCAACTGTTGGTTCAACGCATATTAGTCGCCGCAGGAGGGCTGGAACGGATTGGAAGTTATCGGGTCATGGTGGTCCATGAAGGCGGCAAAGAATGCGCTTACACCTTGGCTTTTTTACGTGCAGCCCAACTGAGTATTGCCGGTCGTACCCCCGAAACATTTACTTTGCGTATTGCCGTATTGCGTCAGCCTCGTGTCACGACCAATGTCATGGCGCGAATACAGACACAATGCAATGAGTTGTTTGTGTATGACGATCCAACAGTGGAACTGCTGCTGGTGGATGAGACGCAAGTCAGGCGGTTGGACAAACACATACCGGTAGCCTTTGAGCGCTTGGCGTCGGTCATGGATCGCACACAAATACTGATGGCAGGGCATCTCTCGGAAGCTGCGCCCCGAGCGACGTTCTTTTATGCCGATCTGCTGTCACGGGCCAAGCTTTACCGGCGCGCCTGCGAATGGGGTGGGCACGTTGATGCGTTAATTGATCGCCGCCCGCCTGAACACTTGGGTGAATACACTCAATGGATACGGCAGGTAGCGCTTAAACAGGGGCATGCGGCTAATGCTCTGTATGCCCAAGACTTTGAAAGTGCAGTTAAATTATGTTCAAAACTGGATGATGACTTTAAACACTGGTTGCGTCTTCCTGTGCCGTTGAATCTGTTGGGGGCGCACAGCGCAGACAGCGAAATTAATATTATCAACGTGTTTGATTGCCTCTCTTATGAAGTCGATATGCTGCATTCGCAAGTGCTGATGTTTGTAGAAGGCTCTTGGAATGTAAAGGTGTTGGATGTTGAGGAACCCCAGGCTGCTGTTGTTTTATTGTCGGCGCACATACAGGGCATTCGTGGTGTCTGTCACTGCGGGGATGAGTACCATGTTGGAGTACAAGACTTTTTGCGCAAGGCCAGCGCCGACAATCAAGCTAACGAACGCTACAAAGGGCAGGTGATCAAAAAGCTGGGTGGCAGTTTTAATACCCCAAAGCGCATAGAAAGACTACGACAAACCGTTACTCACTATCTGGCCGAACTTCATGGCATGACCGATGAACATCTGATCTGCGCTCTGTATTCACCGTTTGTGGATCAGGCAAGCGGCCTCGAAGTGTTTTTACAACAACGTCATCCCGAAAAACTCCATGTACGCAATGACATGCGACAGACCCTGATGGAGGAAAATGCCGCGTCAGAAGTTGATGTAAAGTGGCTTGAATCGGTCAGCGGGCTACCTGTGTCAGCACTTCGTGTGCTGTTCGGTATGTCAAAAACAGACTTCTCAGCCGGTAAGTCCTTGATTGCCGCACTGTGGATGTATGACCCTGACAAGCAGCTCTGAGGTTCAACCGTAATCTGAAGCCGCTGCCTGGTCCTGGGTCAGCGGCTACCACACGGGAACTTCCCGGCCGCTCATCCAATAGGGTTTGCCAGCCGGGTAGGCGAACTGCTATCTGTATGCATAACCAGTAACCAAAGCCAGTGGTTTGTTGTGCCTGTGATTTCTGATCCCCTACAAGACCCGTTTTACTACCTCAAAAACTTTCAGCATGTACTCGCCTGGGTTGCAGCCCGGTATGAGGATGTCCTGAGCCCTGAAGAACAGCAATTTATCGCCGGTTTTGGCCAGTTGCCAACGCCCTCACAAGCACTGTGGGTGCGTATGGTGATGCGCAAAGGCGCGCATTTTCGCGCGAGCAAGCTCAGTTATGCAGAAATAGGTGATATCCGCTCTGCTGCGCGGCCTTTGGTGGAGGGCGGCTGGGCGAATGATCAGGCGCCCTTGGTACTGGCCGAGGTGTTTGAGGTCTTGACCAAGCCCGAGATCCTTAGCTGTTTCAGTGCGCACATCACCCAGCCCAAGGGTAAAAAGACCGCGTGGCTGGAGGATCTTGCAGCCGATTTTCCTCATCAACAAAGCTTCAATAAATGGCATCCCGCACTGGATGAACAGCTCTATACCCTTAATCACCGGGACTTGAGCGATCGTTTGCGGCTGATGTTCTTTGGCAACCTGAGCCAGGGCTGGCCGGACCTGGTCCTGGCTGATCTGGGGCTGTTTAACTACGAAACAGTGGCGTTCAGCCCGGAATCGCGCGCCTTGCGCTGCCGGGCCGATATTGATGGCTACCTGCACCTCCACGCCTGCCGTGAGGCGTTTGAAGCGGGTGGCGAAGTGCAGGACATACAGGGCAGGGTGCTCGACTACCACACTGATAACCGCTGGCTGCAACGTCGTCGGGCGCGTTTGTTGTTTCAAATCGGCCAGTTCCACGAGCGGGCAGGGGAGTTGCCCCAGGCTTTACGGGTCTACCGTGACAGCCAGCACCCTGAGGTGCGTTTGCGCATGGTTAGGGTGCTTGAGCTGCTGGGTGAGTTTGAGCAGGCCATGGCGTTGACCAAGCCCAATGCGGATGCGCCTTTTACCGACGCTGAGCAACAGCAATTGCTGCGCATGCTGCCCCGTTTGCGCCGCAAGCTGGGCCTGGCGGCGCTGGAGCGACCCAAGGCGCAACCGATCGAGCGCCTGGACCTGAGCCTCGATCGTGATGAACCCCTGTCGGTTGAGTTCAAAGTGGTTAACCACCTGCAAGCGCCTGAAGCTCCGGTTTACTACGTCGAAAATACTTTGATCAACGGTCTGTTCGGCTTGCTGTGCTGGCCGGCGATTTTCGCACCGCTGCCGGGTGCGTTTTTTCACCCTTATCAAAGCGGCCCGGCCGATTTGCTCGATCAAGATTTCTTTTCCAGGCGTGCAGAGTTGTTCGACGCCTGCCTGGCGCAGTTGGATAGCCTGCAATACCAACACACCATACGCGCCACCTACGCCGCCAAATTCGGCGTGCAGTCACCTTTTGTGGCCTGGGACTATGTGAGCGAAAGCCTGCTGGACGATGCCTTGCTGTGCTTGCCGCCTGAACACCTGAAAGTCTGGTTCAAGCGTTTGTTGCAAGATATCAAAACCAATCGTGCCGGCATGCCTGACCTGATTCAGTTCTGGCCAGCGCAAAAGGCTTACCGCATGATCGAAGTCAAAGGCCCCGGTGACCGCTTGCAAGACAACCAACTGCGCTGGCTCGCGCTGTGCGAGCAACATCAGATGCCGGTCACGGTGTGTTACGTGCAATGGCAGGACGCTCGCCCTTGAGTTATCGCGTGGCAGTGCGCGCCTTGTGCGAGTTCACGGCCAAGGTCGGCGATCTTGACTTGCGCTTTACCCCGTCGCCGACGGCGCAGCAGGGCATTGCCGGGCATCGTACAGTAGCCTCACGGCGCAGTGCCGGGTATCAAACCGAAGTGAGCCTTGAAGGCCAGTACCAGAGCTTGACCGTGCGCGGTCGTGCCGACGGTTATGACCCGCAGGGCAACGTACTGGAAGAGGTGAAAACCTTTCGCAGCGACTTTGCCTCGATCCCCGTCAACCACCGGCAACTACACTGGGCTCAGGCCCGGGTGTATGGCTGGTTGCTGTGTCAAAGCCTGCAACTGCCCCAGGTGAATCTGGCGCTGGTGTACTTCGATATCGTTAGCGAGAAAGAAACACGCGTCGAAGAAACCTGGAAGGCAGCCGACCTCGAACAGTTCTTTAATCAGCAATGTTCGCTGTTCCTCACGTGGGCCGAGCAGGAGATGCGCCACCGTCAGGCTCGCGATGAAGCGGCGCAGCAGTTGGCCTTCCCTCATGCGCAGTTTCGTACCGGGCAACGCAGCCTGGCCGAGGCCGTGTACAAAACAGCCAGCGGCGGCCGTTGCCTGATGGCCCAGGCGCCCACCGGCATTGGCAAAACCATTGGCACCTTGTTCCCCTTGATCAAGGCCATGCCCAAGCAACAGCTCGACACGTTGATGTTCCTGACCGCCAAGACGCCCGGCCGCAAATTGGCGCTGGAGGCTGCACAAGTGCTGTACCCGGCAGGTTCGCAGAGCCCGTTTCGCGTGCTGGAACTGGTGGCTCGGGACAAGGCCTGTGAATACCCCGAAAACGCCTGCAATGGCGATGCCTGCCCGTTGGCCAAGGGCTTTTATGATCGCCTGCCCGCTGCGCGTCAGGCGGCCGTTGCCCAGTCACCGATGGACCAGCAGACATTACGTAGCGTCGCCCTGGACCATCAGGTGTGTCCGTACTACCTGAGCCAGGAAATGGCCCGCTGGGCTGATCTGGTGATAGCCGATTACAACTACTATTTTGACTTCACGGCCTTGCTCTACGGCTTGGCCCAAGCCAATCAATGGCGGGTCGCGACGCTGGTCGACGAGGCCCATAACCTGGTGGAGCGGGCGCGGCAGATGTACAGCGCCAGCCTCGATCAACACACCCTCAACAGCGTGCGACAGAACGCCCCGGCGCCGCTCGACAAGCCGTTCAAGCGCCTCAATCGTGAATGGAATGCGCTGCACAAGGAGCAAACCGGGCCTTATAAAGTACATTCGCAGCTGCCGGCTAAATGGCTCAGCGCGTTGTCGGGCTGCATAACGGCAATCGGTGATTACCTCAACGATCATCCGCAAGGGCTGAGCGGCAACCTGCAAGCCTTCTATTTCGAAGCCTTGCAGTTCAATCGGGTGGCCGAGCTGTTTGACCAGCACTTTTTGTTCGACGTCAGCATGCGCGATGCTGGCCGGCGACGTGTCTCACAACTCAACCTGCGCAACATTGTCCCGGCCGGATTCATCGGCCCTCGACTGGCCAGCGCGCAGAGCAACGTTCTGTTTTCGGCCACGCTGAGCCCGCGCCCTTACTACGCCAATCTGCTGGGACTGCCTGTCGATACGGTCTGGATCGACGTCGAATCGCCGTTCAGTGCACAGCAACTGAAGGTGCAGGTGGTTAGCCAGATCTCGACCCGCTATGTGCACCGCGAAGCGTCTCTGGTGCCCATAGTCGAATTGATCGCGGCCCAGTTCGCGCAGCGCCCCGGCAACTATCTGGCGTTTTTCAGCAGTTTTGATTACCTGCAACAGGTTGCAGAGTTGCTCGCCGAACGCCATCCGCAGGTGCCGCAGTGGTTGCAATCACGACGCATGGACGAAGCCGCGCGCCAAGCCTTTCTTGATCAATTCACCCTGGCCAGCCAAGGGGTAGGTTTCGCGGTGCTGGGCGGTGCGTTTGGCGAGGGCATCGACTTGCCGGGCGCGCGGCTGATCGGTGCATTTGTCGCCACCCTCGGGCTGGCGCAATTGAACCCGGTCAATGAGCAAATCAAGCTGCGCATGGCCGGGCTGTTTGGCGCGGGGTATGACTACACATACCTCTATCCAGGCCTGCAAAAAGTCGTCCAGGCCGCCGGGCGCGTGATCCGTACCCAAAGCGACCAAGGCACGCTGTTCTTGATTGATGACCGCTTTGCCGAACCCAAGGTGCAACAACTGCTGCCCGGTTGGTGGCAATTGGGCTGATGGCGTGGCGTATGCCACACTGCCTGCCTGTTCACTAACCGAGCCCTGCTTATGAGCATCAAACGTTACGGTACTGGCGCTGTGGGCGCCGGTGGTCAACCCTTGCCATTCGCCCGCGCTGTCGAGGCCGATGGCTGGCTGCACGTGTCGGGTCAGGTGGCCATGGAAAACGGTGAAATCATCAACGGCGGGATTGTTGAGCAAACCCACAAGACCATGCAAAACCTCATCGCGATTCTTGAAGAAGCCGGTTACGGCCTGGAAGATGTGGTGCGTGCCGGCGTCTGGCTGCAAGATCCGCGTGATTTCTGGAGCTTCAACAAGGTCTTTGCGTCGTATTTCAAAAGCGAGCATGCCCCGGCCCGCGCCTGCGTTCAAGCCATGATGATGGTCGATTGCAAGGTCGAGATCGATTGCATCGCCTACAAAGCCAAGGTCTGACACACGAGGTATACCGATGCCACTCAACACTGCGCTGGTGCCCAAGGGCGCTGGCAAACGTGCCGACAATCTGGTGCGTGACGTCAGCTTGCCTGCACTGGTGATCCACCGTGCAGCGCTGGAACATAACATTCGCTGGATGCAAGACTTCGTGACCCGCAGCGGCGCAGTCTTGGCCCCGCACGGCAAAACCAGCATGGCCCCGGCCTTGTTTCGCCGCCAACTGGAGCAGGGCGCGTGGGGCATGACCTTGGGCACTGCGGTGCAAACCCGTGCGGCCTATGCCGCCGGTGTGCGCCGCGTGCTGATGGCCAACCAGTTGGTGGGTCAGCCGAACATGGCACTGATAGCCGAGCTGCAAACGGACCCCGCGTTCGAGTTCTACTGCATGGTGGATCACCCGGACAACGTCGCAGCATTGGGCACGTTCTTTGCCGAGCGCGGCCAGCGTCTCAACGTGATGATCGAGTACGGCGTGGTTGGCGGGCGTTGCGGGTGTCGCACAGAGGAGCAAGTGCTGGCTCTGGCGGCGGCGATCAACGCCCAGCCAGCGCTGTCGTTGACGGGCATCGAAGGCTACGAAGGGGTGATTCGTGGTGACGCAGCGATCAGCGAAATTCGTGCTTTCGCAGCGTCGCTGGTGCGTTTGGCCCTGCATCTACAAAAAGACGGCGCCTTTGCCCTCGATAAACCGATCATTACGGCGTCGGGTTCTGCCTGGTATGACTTGATTGCCGAAGCGTTCGCCGCCGAGTCGGCCAGCGGGCGATTCCTCAGCGTGCTGCGCCCCGGCAGCTACGTGGTTCACGATCACGGTATTTACAAAGAGGCGCAATGCTGCGTGCTGGATCGGCGCAGCGATCTGCACGAAGGTCTGCGTCCGGCGCTGGAAGTCTGGGCCCACGTGCAATCGCTGCCCGAGCCGGGCTTTGCCGTTGTTGCTTTGGGCAAACGTGATGTGGCCTACGATGCGGGCTTGCCGATGCCGCTAAAACGTTACCGTGAAGGCGTAGTGCCTGCGTTGGGCGATGATGTCAGCGAATGCCGGGTCACTGCTGTGATGGACCAGCATGCCTTTATGACTGTTGCCCCGGGCATTGAGTTGACCATCGGCGACATCATCAGCTTTGGTACCTCACATCCGTGTCTGACCTTCGACAAATGGCGCGTCGGTTGCCTGGTGGACGAGCAGTTCAACGTGGTTGAACAGCTGGATATCGAGTTCTAACCCGTAGGAGCGAGCTTGCCTCGCGATCTTTTGATCTTAAAAATCCAAAAGATCGCGTGGCAACGGTATGAACATCAAGCGTTGGTCATGCCCCGGGTCATGCGCAAAGCCAGCAGGCTGCCACCGACAATTACGGCAGCAAGCATGTACAAGGCCACGTCCGTAGAGCCGGTCGCATCTTTGACAAACCCGACCAGATAAGGGCTCAAGAAGCCCGCCATCTGCCCCATTGAGTTAATCAAGGCCAGCCCACCCGCTGCCGCACCGGCGCTGAGCAGGGCGGTCGGCACCGGCCAGAACATCGGCAGGCCGGTCAGGGCGCCCATGGTCGCGATGGTCAGGCCCAAAATCGCAATGGCCGGCTGGGTCGCGAAGTTGACCGCAATGATCAAGCCGATTGCGCCCATCAGCATCGGCACCACCAAGTGCCAGCGCCGCTCTTTGCGCAGGTCGGCAGAGCGGCCCACCAACAGCATGAATACTGCCGCCAGCAAGTAGGGGATCGCGCTAATCCAGCCAATCACCAGGGCGTCATTGAAGCCCAGGTTTTTGATGATCGACGGCAGCCAGAAGTTGATCGCGTACACGCCACTCTGAATGCAGAAGTAAATCAAGCCAAACGCCCAGATGGCCGGGTTCTTGAACACCGCCATCAGCGAATCAGTTGCCGTGGAGGGCCGGTTGGCGGCGTCCAGTTGATGGTCTGCTTCCAGTACCGCACGCTCGTGGGCGCTCAGCCATTTGGCATTGGCGAAGCTATCGCTCAACAGGAAAATCGCCAGGCCACCCAGCAGCACGGTCGGAATCCCTTGCAGCAGGAACATCCACTGCCAGCCTGCCAGGCCACCCTGACCGGCCGCGAAATGGCTGAGAATCCATCCGGAAAAAGGCCCGCCGAGCAAGCCGGACACCGGAATGGCCGACATGAACAACGCCATGATGCGACCACGGCGGAAGGTCGGGAACCACTGGGAGAGGTACAGCACCACGCCGGGGAAGAAGCCTGCTTCTGCGGCACCGGTGAGCAGGCGCAGACCGTAGAACTGGGTCGGTGTGGTGACGAACATCAGGCAGGTCGAGAGCAGGCCCCAGGTGATCATCATCACCGCAATCCAGCGCCGTGGGCCGAAGCGGGTCAGCGCCAGGTTGCTCGGTACCCCGCACAACACATAGCCGATAAAGAAAATACCGGCGCCCAGGCCGTATACGGTTTCGCTGAACTTGAGTGCATCGAGCATCTGCAGCTTGGCAAATCCAACGTTAACCCGGTCGAGGTAGTTGAACAGGTAGCAGATGAAGATAAAGGGGATCAAGCGCAGGGTGATGCGCTTGTAGATGGCGTTTTTGTCGTCATCGCTGATCAGCGTCGTGTTGGCGCTCTGTGACATCTTTTGTCTCTCTTTATTATGTTTTTTTACGATCCGAGGTTAACGTTGATCGCTGCATGAGTCTCGGTCACCTCGGCGTTGCTGTCTTTGTGCCAATGCACAGCCTTTTGGCCAGCCGCCTGTGCCCATGAACAAATGTTTCCAAGGATTGTCACCCCATGTTTGAACTGGATCATGATCTGGCGCAGGACATCGTTGATCGAGCGATGGCCATTTTGCCGTACAACGTAAACGTGATGGACAGCCAGGGCCTGATTCTAGGCAGCGGCGAGCCAGAGCGTATTAATACACGGCACGAAGGTGCACAACTGGTCCTGGCCAACGGACGGGTAGTCGAGATTGACACGCAAACGGCCAAGCACCTCAAGGGCGTGCAGCCGGGTATCAACCTGCCGTTATTGCTCGACCAGCGCCTGATTGGCGTGCTCGGGCTGACCGGCGAGCCCGAGTTATTGCGCACCTATGCCGAGTTGGTGCGCATGACCGCTGAAATGCTGGTGGGCCAGCGTCACCAGCAGGCAGAGCAACAATGGCGGCGGCAGCGTTGCGATGACCTGGTGGCTTTATTGCTCAGTGATGCGGGCGACTCGCCCCGGTTGATTGATGAAGCCCAACAGTTGGGGCTTAAGCCGCAGTTATCACGCATTCCGTTCTTGTTTGAGTTGGGCGCGGGGCAAAGCGCCGAAGCCTTGAGTGCCTGGTTGCAGGCTCGCTACCCGGACAGCTGGTGTGTCACCCCGGCCACCGGTTCGTTGTTGTGGTGTCGGCCCTCGACCACCGCGCTTGACGACCTGCGCTTGCTTGAACGCCTTGATGGCCTGGGCTGGAAAGTCTTGCGCGTTGCCGCAGGCGGTCAGGCCGATGGCTTGAAGGGCTTGCGCCGCTGTTATCGACGGGTCGGTGACTTGCTGGCTTATGGTCGGGATGTGTTGCCACAGACCCGGGTTTTGACGCTTAACCGTTATCGCTTGCCGGTGATGTTGTGGCGCCATCGCAACGACGATGCTCTCGAAGAACTGTTAGGGCCGCTGCACAAAGTGGTGGCCAAAGACAGTAACGGCCAACTGATCTCAACCCTGCGCAGTTGGTGCGAACACGACGGCCAGAGCCAGCCATGTGCCGATGCGCTGGGCATACACCGCAACAGCCTGCGCTACCGCATGGAGCGTATTGCCGAGTTGAGCGGGGTTGATCCGTTAAGCCTCAACGGCATGCTGGCGCTGTACCTGGGGGTGCAATTGCTGCCACACAGCTAGCCTGCACGGCTGCGGTTGTAAAAATGAACAACAAACCCTGTGATTGCTTGTGCACCAGACCGGCGTGTTTGCAGCTGATTACTGGCAGCATGGAAGGCATAAGAACTGGAGATTCGCCCCATGAAAATCGTGATTGCCCCCGACTCGTTCAAAGACAGCCTGAGCGCTGAAAAAGTCGCCGATGCCATTGCTGCCGGATTCAGCGATGTGCTGCCGGATGCGCAGTTGATCACGTGCCCCATGGCCGATGGTGGCGAAGGGACGGTGGATGCGATTGTCGCCGCCGGTAACGGGCAACTGCGCCGTAATCGCGTGCAAGGGCCTTTGGGTGCTGCGGTCGAGGCCAACTGGGGCTGGCTGCCGGACAGCCGCACCGCAATCATTGAAATGGCCGAGGCCAGCGGTTTGCAGTTGGTCGCCCGCAATGAGCGCGACGCCTGCATCAGCAGCACGTTCGGGACCGGCGAGTTGATCAAGGCCGCGCTGGATGCAGGAGCCCAGCGCATCATCCTGGCCATCGGCGGCAGCGCCACCAACGACGCCGGTGCCGGTGCCCTGCAAGCGTTGGGTCTGGGTTTGTACGATGACCAGGACCAACCTCTGGCCCATGGCGGCCTGGCCTTGGCCAACGTGGCACGCATTGATCTGACCGGTCTGGACCCGCGTTTGAATGATGTGCGTTTTGAAATCGCGGCTGACGTCAACAATCCGCTGTGCGGCGAGCATGGCGCGTCAGCCATTTTTGGCCCGCAAAAGGGTGCCTCGCCTGAGCAAGTGCGCCTGCTGGATCAAGCCCTCGGGCACTTTGCCGATCATTGCGCCAAGGTCTTGCCCAAGGATGTGCGTGATGAGCCGGGTTCGGGTGCTGCGGGCGGGCTTGGTTTTGCCGCCAAAGCGTTCTTTGGCGCGCAATTTCGCGCCGGGGTCGAGGTGGTCGCCGAGTTGGTTGGTTTGTCCGAAGCGGTCAAGGGCGCAGACCTGGTGATCACCGGGGAAGGGCGTTTTGATGCGCAGACCCTGCGTGGCAAAACCCCGTTTGGTGTTGCCCGTATCGCCCAGGCCCACGGCGTGCCGGTGGTGGTTTTGGCCGGTACGTTGGGCGAGGGCTATCAGGCCCTGTACGCCCATGGCATACACGCCGCCTTCGCCTTGACCAGCGGCCCGATGAGCCTCGAAGACGCCTGCGCCCAGGCTGCGCAATTGCTCACCGACCGCGCGCTCGACATCGCCCGTTTGTTGACGTTGCGTAACCTGTAATCGCAGCCGGCCCTCTGTAGGAGCGAGCTTGCCTCGCGATCTTTTGATCTTTAAAAAGATCGCGAGGCAAGCTCGCTCCTACAGTTAATGCAGTTGCCAAGAATCGTGTAAGCTGTGCGGTCTTTTGCATTCGACCCTTGCGAGCCCTATGCCGTCGCTCTTCAAACGTTCCTTGTTGCCCAAACTGCGCAGTTTTCCATTGTCTGCCGATGCGTTCAGCATTTTGCCCAGCGCTGCCGAGTTCCGTCGCAGCCTGCTGGCGCATATCGCTGGCGCTCGTCATCGGATCACGCTGGTGGCCTTGTACCTGCAACAGGACGAAGCCGGCCAGGAAATTCTCGACGCCTTGCACGCTGCCAAAGCGGCACGTCCGGAACTTGAAATTGCGGTGGTGGTTGACTGGTTGCGGGCACAGCGCGGGCTGATTGGCGCGGGCAAGCAGCCCGGCAACGCGGCCTGGTATCAGGCGCAAACGGCGGCTCACGACAGCGAGGTGCCGATTTACGGCGTGCCGGTGCAAACCCGTGAACTGTTCGGGGTGCTACACCTCAAGGGCTTTATTGTCGACGACTGCGTGATCTACAGCGGCGCCAGCCTGAACAACGTGTATTTGCACAAGCTGGACAAGTACCGCTACGACCGTTATCACGTGCTGAACAACAAGGCGCTGGCGGATTCCATGCAGCACTTTGTTCAGCATGACCTGATTGAAGCCAAGGCCGTGCACCGCCTTGATCTGCCGTCATTGCCGACCACGCGCAGCCTGCGCAGCGCCATCGGCAACTTGCGCAGCCATCTGAAAAAAGCCAGTTACGACACCACACACGGCACGGTCGGGCACTTTGGCCTGTCTGTCAGCCCGCTGCTGGGCGTTGGCAAAAACAACCCGCTGAACCGGGTGGTGTGCGAGTTGATTGCCAGCAGTCAGCAGCAATTGACCATTTGCACGCCGTATTTCAACTTGCCGCTGCCCGTCACCCGCGAGATCAACCGTGCGCTGGAGCGTGGGGTGAAGATCGACATCGTGGTCGGTGACAAGACCGCCAACGACTTCTATATCCCGCCGAGTGAACCGTTCAGGGTGATCGCGGCGTTGCCTTACCTGTACGAACTGAGCTTGCGCCGTTTTGCCAAAAGCCATCAGCGCCAGATCGACAGCGGCTTGCTCAACCTGCACCTGTGGCGTGACGGCGACAACACCTATCACCTCAAGGGCATGTGGGTTGATGACCGCTACACCTTGATGACCGGCAACAACCTCAACCCGCGAGCGTTCCGCCTGGACCTGGAAAACGGCCTGCTGATCGACGACCCGCGTCGCGAATTGCTCGAACCCCGGCGCAAGGAACTGGAAGCGATCTTCGCCCACACCCAGCGCATCGATCACTTCAAAAATCTCGAAACCCTGACAGACTACCCACCCGCCGTGGCCAAGTTCCTGCGCCGCGTCAGCCGGGTACGAATCGAACGCCTGTTGTACAGGATTCTTTGAATCCAGCCGCAAGCGATAAGCCACAAGCCACAAGCCAACCGCTTAAAACTTGCCGCTTGCAGCTTCTAACTACAAGCTCCCGCCAACGGCGGGAATATACGCCACGCTCTCAGTCTGGCGGCGGTGCAGCAGGCGGTCGCCGTTATCGACCTGGCTGCTGACCACCTGGTGATCCACGCTCAAATAGCCCAGCGGTAACGGGTCGCCGCTGCGGTGCTGGGCGAATATCAAGGTGCGTTCTGGATCAAAGTGATGGCCACTGGTTTTATCCAGCCAGGCCATCAGGGCGGCGCTGTCACCCTGGCGCGGGTAGTCCTGGTCTTCGCTGACAAAGTAAAACGGCTGATTGTCGTTCTGCACATACAGCGGCAGTTTGTTGTCGACTTCAATCATCACCATGCGCCAGTCGTCCCACGGCGCTTGGGCGCTGGCTTGGGCTTTAACGTCCTGACCAAATTGCATCACGCCGCCGCCACCGTTGGACCACGGGTAAAACACCCCCAGTACCAACAGCAGCAAGCCGCAACTCATCCCGAAGGCTATTTTCCAGCCTCGGCCCACGTTTTTTTTGCGTTGCTGCAGGCGTCGGGCAACCCACCAGGCGCCGAGCAGTTGCGCGAAGGGCACCAGCGGCAGCACGTAATAACTGCGGCGGCTGCCACTGGCGGTAAAGAACACAAACAACAGGGTCAGGCCCCAGACCAGCCAGCGGGCGTTTGGCTCTATATGCCGCCAGTTGCGCAGCACAACCCACAGAGCAATGATCCAGACCGGCGCCCAGGGCAGGGTGTAGACCGGCAAGTAGAGCAGGTAGGTGTAAATCGGCCCCAGGTTGTCGAAAGGCTGGAAGAAGCGCACCACGTTCTCACGCAGCACCAGGCCCAACCCGCTTTGCCCGTAGTTGGCAGCGCCATAGAGGTCCGAAAGGGCAAAAGGTATGAGGTACACCGCCAGCGCGATGGCCAGGGCCGCACACAAACGCCAATTCACATGTTGCTTCCAACGCTGCTCGCTCAGGACATGGGGTAGCAAGATCAGCCCCGGCAACACAAAACCGATCAGCCCTTTGAGTAATGAGCTCACGGCCAGCAACATGAAAAACACGCTGTAGCGGCTAAAACGGGTGTCATCAGGGCCCCGCCAATACCACCACACGGCGGCGAGCAAGCCGCACACGGTCAATATGTCGGCCGTAGCGACGCGCCCCCAGAACACAAAGTAAAACGTGCTGATCAGCATCCAGCCGGCGATCAGGCCTGCGGTCTGGCTGAACAGTTGTTTGCCGATCAGGTACACCAGCCACACACTCAACCAGGCGGCGATGACCGATGGCAGGCGCAATGACCAGTGATTCAAGTCACCGAGCACCCCGGCCGTCGCGGTGATCAGCCAGTAGGAGGGCAGCGGTTTGTCGTAATAGGCCGAGCCCTTGAGGTACGGGTCCAGGTAATCACCGCTTTGCAGCATTTGCAGGGCAATGTTGGCCCAACGGGTTTCCGGGCCCCAGAGTTCGCGCGAACCCAGACCGAGCAAAAGCATCAAGGCAGACACGCCCAGCAACAGCAGCAGCGCCCGGTGTTCTGAGGTCCAGCGTTGGATAACGGTCATTCAGGGTTGGCCTGAGGAGATAGGGGATCACTAGACGGCTACTTTCAATCGCTGATGTTAGCGATCTCAACCTTACGCTGAGCTGAATCTGCATCGCGCCGTGTGTGTTTAAAGGCACGTTAGAGGGCTGTGGGTGGAGGGGAGGTGAACTCAATGTGAAAAAAGTGCAGGCTTGCCGGGCGTTGCAAAACCTGTAGGAGCCGGGCTTGCCCGCGATTTGACCGACAAGGTGTGTCAGGCACACCGTGTTGTCTGCATCGCGAGCAAGCCCGCTCCCACACGAGTCGGGCGGGTTTAAAAGTCGACTGTAGCCGAGACTTTCAGTGCGCGCGGTTCACCCTGGCTCAGGTAGCCGCCATTGGCCGACGCCCAGTAGCGGGTGTTGGCGACGTTTTCCAGGTTGGCCCGCAGCGTCACGGCACGCTGCTCAACCTCGAAGCTGTAACGTGCGCCCAGATCAAAGCGGTTCCAGGCCGGAATGCTCAGGGTGTTGGCCGCATCGACGTATTGGCCGCCAGTGCGCAGCATGCGCCCATTCAATGCGACGCCCTCAAGCCCCGGTACATCCCAGTCGGCACCCAGGTTGTACTGGAAGTTCGGCACGCCGATCGCCCGATTACCATTGTTGGCGCCGTTTTTGGTGCCGCTGAGTTCGGTGTCCATCACGGTCGCACCGGCCAGCAAACGCAAGCCGTCCAGTGGCTCGCCATAGATGTTCAGCTCAACCCCGCGATTACGCTGGGTGCCTTGGCGGACGTAGGTGTTTTGCGCGTCGACATAGCCGTCGCTGGGCTGCTCGATGCGATACACCCCAAAGCTCGCGCCAAAGGTGCCTTTGTCGTACTTGATCCCGGCCTCAACCTGCTTGGAGCGTGCAGGCGCAAAGGCCTGCCCGCGGTTTGTCACTTCAGCACCGCCAGCGGTTGCCGGAGCGGTCGGGCCCTTGGCCAGACCTTCGATGCTGTTGGCGTACAGCGACACGTGTTCCCATGGTTTGAGGACGATGCCGTAGACCGGCGTGGTGATGGACTCGTCATAGGTGGCCGTGCGCGCGCCGGCGTAGCTCCAGCCGTCGACTTTCAGGTTTTGCCGACGCAGACCGTAGGTGACCAGAATACGGTCGTCCATAAAGCCCAGGGTGTCGGAAATCGCCATGCTGCGGTTGATGGTCTTGCCGACGATGCCCGGATCGTTGATATCGCCGCCCACGTACGGGTAAACCGTTGGCTTGGCCACGTCGATCGGGTGGTACAAGTCGTTGGCGAAACTGCCACTCAACTCATATGCCGAGCGTTGCTCGGTCCAGATACCCGTCACCCCGAGGTTGATTTGATGGCTCACCGGGCCGGTTTGCAACGTGCCGCGCAGGCCGGCCATGGCGCTGCGGTTGTCTTCATCATGGGCGACAAACATGCTTGAAGCGGTGGTCGCGCCTGCGGTACTGCGCAGGGTCGGGGTGGAATAGTTGCCTACTTCGCGGGTGTGCTTGGCCCCGGCGGCGGCATACAGGGTCCACTGGTCGTTGAGGTCATATTCGCCACGGGCCATGCCGTAGGTGTCCTCAAGCTCGGTGAAGGTCCACTTCTGGCTGTAATTGGTGTCGGCATCCGGGGCGTGGGGGATGCCGGTCAATGTGGCGGGGATATACACCGTGTTGCGATTGCCATTGATGCGCTGTTTTTGATAGCCAAAATCGGTCGACAAGCGCAAGCGATCACCCCGGTAATCCAGCCCCAGGGCAAACAGCTTGGTGCGCTGGTTTTCATCGTCGATGGCAGTATCGCCTTCGCGCTGGGCGATGTTCATGCGCACGCCAAATTCATTGTTGTCGCCAAAGCGCTGGCCCAGATCGAGATGCTCACCCACGCGGCCGCTGCTGGAGATATCGGTGCTAAAGCGCCGGGTCGGGGTGTCCTGCGCACGCTTTGGCTGCAAGTTGATGCCACCGCCGACGCCTGAACCGGTCGGAGTTACGCCATTAATAAAGGCATTAGGGCCCTTGAACACTTCAACCCGCTCAAGACTGTCGGTACTGATCACCTGGCGCGGTAATACGCCATACAAGCCGTTATAAGAAATATCGTCACTGTTCAGAGGCAAGCCCCGAATCACAAAAATCTGCGCCGCGTTGCCGTAGCCAAAGGACTGGCGCACCGATGAATCGTTTAGCAGCACATCGCCGATGTTTTCTGCTTGCTGGTCTTCGATCAGTTGCGCGGTGTAACTCGACATCGTGAACGGCACATCCATCATGTCCTGATTGCCCAGCACACCAAGCTCACCACCCCGTGCGACCTGGCCGCCGCTGAACACGGTTGGCAGGGCGTTCTTGGGTAACTCATCGGCTGAAATGGCCGTGCTGTCCAGGGTCAGCACGGAGGACGGGGCCTGATCGGCAGCAGCCACGCTGCACAGCGAGGTACCCAGCAGGCCAAGCAAGGTGGCAGCCAGTGAAGTCAAACGAAACGGGGCGAGGGTGGTCGGCATCAGAATTCCGCGCAGAGTGAGAGAAGTGTCGGCGTCCGTGCAAACTTAAAGGCAAATGATATAGATTCTCTCTTGCGTCAAAAAGCGAAACTTCACGCGCCTTTACATTAATTAACCTGATCGCCACTGCGGCGCTTATGACAATCAGGGGGTGTGCTGCCTGCCTGAGTCGATTTGTCGCACCGCCGCCACGTTGCCCGGATTTGCTGGCGTTGGGCTTATATGCGCACCACAACGGGGCGTGCCTGCCGTGCGACAGGTGCGTGACAGTGGTAGATTCAGCGCCCATGAAACGCGTTTACCCCACAGCAATCGTGCGCTGCTGCTAATGGCGGGTCCATTGGTCGAGTCATGCGCACACCTGTGCTGACTGCGCAGGGCAAAGGTCAGGCTTACAGGCCAGACCGCTTAAAGGAACCTGACATGAATGCATTACTGACTCGCCGCCATGTCGTTGCCGGTCTTGGCTTGCTCAGTCTCGGCTTGCTGGCCGGTTGTGACCCCGGCAGCGGTTTGTCGTACAAATACGGCAAAGACCTCAGCAACGAGATTCTGGGCCGCAAGTTCAAGCTTCGCGACGCTGAAGGCAACGAGATGATGCTCGGCAGCTTTCGCGGAATGATGCCGATGATTTTCTTCGGTTTCACCCAGTGCCCGGCCGTGTGCCCGACCGCATTGGCCCGTGCTGCGCAAATCAAGAAAATGATGGGCCCGGACGGCGATCGTCTGCAGGTGGTGTTCATCACCCTGGACCCGGAACGCGATAAGCCGGCAATGCTCGATGCCTATGTCAAAGCCTTCGACCCAAGCTTTATTGCGCTGTCTGGCACCCTCGAAGAAACCGCTGCCACGGCCAAAGAGTTCAAGGTGTTCTACGAAAAGATCCCGACCGGATCGTCGTATACCCTGTCGCACACGGCCACCAGCTTCGTGTTTGATACGCGTGGCGTACTGCGTTTGGGCTTGTCGCCTTCATTGACGGCCAAGCAGTGCACCGAAGACCTGCTGACGGTGATGTCGGTCTGCTGATCTCCGCTTCCCTTGAAAGAGCCCGTCTTATGAAAACTGTAAATCGCTTGATGTTGCTGTCGTTGCTAGGCTTGAGCCTTAACGTTTCTGCGCAGACCGTTGTCGATGACGCCTGGGTGCGCGCGACTGTTCCTGGCCAGCCTTCGTCCGGTGCCTTTATGCACATCACCGCGAGCAGCGACAGCAAGCTGGTTGAGGTCAAATCCCCGGTGGCCAAGACCGTTGAGATTCATGAGTCGACCATGAAAAACGACGTCATGAGCATGCAGGCCGTTCCTTTCGTGGCATTGCCAGCCGGCAAGACCGTCAACATCGAGCCCGAGGGTTATCACGTGATGCTGATGGACCTGACAGGTCAGATCAAAGACGGTGATCACGTGCCGCTGACCTTGATTGTCGAAGATGCCAAAGGCACCAAAGAGTCGATCGAAGTCAAAGCCCAGGCACGTGCGCTGAACACGATGCACATGGAAATGGACATGCACGACCACGGCACCGCGCACTAATCCCCCATCAGACCGTAGGAGCGAGCTTGTCTCGCGATCTTTTAAATCAACAGATCGCGAGGCAAGCTCGCTCCTACAGATTCTGCTTAAAACCTCCCCGTCAGCGGGTATTCCACCGCGACCCGCAGCTGGTCAGCGTCCAGCTCTGCCTGCGCCGCATTGCCGCGATGCACGTTATAGCGCAGTGACAGGGTGGTGCCTTTGGCCGCGCCACTTTGCACCACATAGCGCGCTTCCAGATCACGTTCCCAGTGTTTGCCGCCTTTGCCATACCCCAAATAGGCATAGCCGCCTTTAGGATCAACCTGCGTGCCGTTGATCTGGCTGCCGCGCACATAGGCGGCACTGAACATCAAACCCGGCAGGTTCCAGGGCGACATGTCCAGATCGTAGCGGGCTTGCCACGATTGTTCGTTCGGCGCATTGAAGTCAGACAGTTGCACGGCGTTGCTGATAAAGATCGCGCCACGGGTCACGTAGTCGAACGGCGTGTCGCCATGCACCTTTTGATACCCGAGGCTGAAACTGTGCGGGCCTTGGGCATAGGTGCTCATCAAGCTCCAGGTGGTGTTGTTGATGGTACCCGACAGCGCCTTGCCTTCATCGGTGGTGCGATAGAGGTTGAAGTTGAATGCCAGCGAGCGCTTTTCATCAAGCGGCTGGTTGAACAGGGCGCCCACGTATTGCTGGTTCCAGGTGTCTTCATAGCGAGACGTATAAAGGCTGGTGCTCAGCTGTTTGCTGGGGGTATAGACCACACCCGCAAGGTCGAACGCGTCGCCTTTGCGGCCGTTGGAGTAGTTCACCACAAACTCCTGGTTATGGCTGCTGGCGTTGCGATCGGTACTGCCGGTGAAGTGCCCGCCGACCATTTTCAGGGCATTGAACTCGTTGCTGGTGACAAACAGCCCGGTGGCGGTCTCGGGCAGCAGGCGGCTGTCGGATGAACTGAATACCGGGGTCTTGACCCGCTGCTCGCCGTACGACAGCACAGTGTTCGACATGCGCAGCTTGATCGCGGCGCCGCCCCGGGCGTAGTCGTCCTTGGGGTAGCCCTCGTTATCCAGCCCCAGCAACCGGGCCTTGCCCGCACGACCACCGCCACTGTCCAGTTTGACCCCGAGGTAGGCGTGGGCATCAATGCCGACGCCGACCAGCCCCTGGGTGAAACCTGATTGCAAGGTGCCCATCAGGCCGTACGCCCACTCCTCAGCGTAATCGTTGCGTTCAGCCCTGGTTTTGTAGGCATTACGTGCGCTGCTGTTGCTGCTGCCATGCTGGTAATCGCGGCGGTCGTAGACGCTGCGATTAAGCACCGCCCAGGTGCTGTCTTCAATAAAGCCATTGGCCTGGGACTGGGCCGAATCGGCCATGCTTGCGGGGCTGGCGAGGGCCAGCAAAATGGCTGAGCGGGAGCGTATGGTGGTCATGGCGCAGCCTGTCGGGCGAGGGCGGCATTCATGCGGTCGAGCGCACGCTTGGGCAGTGACGCAGGTAAAACTGGCGCCTCGGCTGGTGGTTCGCCCACTTGAATCAGCATCACCATGCCCATGGCCAGATGCGGCGTGCACTGAATGCCATAGAGGCCGGGCACGGTGAAGGTCTGTTCGATTTCCTGATCAATCTTGCCCACAAAAGTCGGAACGCCTTCTGGCCAAATGGCCGGCAAGGTCGCTGCGTTATGGCCGCTTTGCGCCGCCACGAACTTGACCGTATCACCGGGGGCAATCTGCAGGTAATCCGGGTCGTAGACCATGCCGGCGGTCGGGCTGCGAGTGAGCATTTTGACTTCATGGGTCTCGGCCATGGCAGCAGGGGCAAGCAGGGCAGTGGTCAACAGCACGGTCAGGGATGAAATACGCATATCTGGTTATCCATAGAGTCTGGGTCCCAAACGCGGGATGCGCGGCATGTTAGAGCAACACGCCGCGCCGTCCGCATTAGAAGTATTTCAGCCATGAAACATCTCGGCGACGGGCCTTGAGCCCGGCAAACCAGCGCACCGGCAGATACAGCGCCGCGGCTAGCAAAATAGCCGTCAGCCACACGGCGCCGATGCCGTCGAAACCGAAGTAATCGCCCTGATTCAAACCAAACAGGCCCACGCAGACCAGGTACAGCACTTTGAGCACGTACAGGTGCAGCAGGTAGAAGAACATCGGCGCGGCGCCAAACACCGCCAGGGTACGGATCCAGCGTTGCTGGCCGGCGCGTTCAAAGCCGAGCAACAGCAGCAGGCCGACACCCAGAGTCAAGGTGAGAAACAGCAGCGAAGGCGGGTATTTAGTGATGTTGAAAAAGCTCATCAGGGTTTGCGTTACGTTGCTGTAGCCCACCCATTGCGCTTCGCCATAACCATTGAGCAAACGCAGGGCGACAAAGCCGAGCAGCGCGCCGGTGCCCGCAAGCAGCAGAAAACGCTGACGCAAGGCCGCCGAAGCAGAACGTGCAAACCACGGTCCCAGGCAGTAGCCCAGCGCGATGACCCCGATCCACGGCAGTACCGGATACGACGTGCGCAAGCGCAGGTTGTCCGAAAACTCGATCCAGCCGCGATCATGCAAAATCGCCCAGGGCACATGCATCGCAGAACCTGCGGCAAAGTGCACGTTGTCGAGCAGGTTATGCCCGGCAATGATCACCACGGCGAGCAGCAGAAGCAGCGGGCGCGGCAACCAGACCAGCGCGGCCAGGGCAATCATGCTCACGCCGATGGCCCAAATGACCTGCATGTAAATCACGCTTGGCGGGAACTGGAAGGTCCAGGCGAAGTTCACCAGGGTGAATTCCAGCACTACCAGAAACAGCCCGCGCTTGAACAGAAAAGCCGAGACGTCACGGGTGCCCTGATATTTTTCACCGTACAGAAACGCCGATAAACCAGTCAGCAACACAAACACCGGGGCGCACAAGTGGGCCAGGGTCCGGCTGAAAAACAAGGCGGGGTCAGTCACATCAATGTTCATAGGGTCGGCCACCTGGCGATGCAAAAAGAACGTCTCGCGCACGTGGTCCAGCAGCATGAAGATGATCACCAACCCCCGAAGAGCGTCGATGGAGAGCAGGCGTTGGCCTGAAGGCGGGGCTTGAATTGCGTTTGGCATTGAAGAGATCACAGGCAGGTGAATGTCATAAGTTGCGTTACCTTATAACATTCGATCCGTACCTGTCACCCGTGTGAGAACTATTCGCAATTAATACTGCGCGTGCTGGCGATCAGCGACGCACCTTGACCCACGCCATCAAGATCGCTGACGACAGCACCCCGGCGAACATGAAGATGTAAGCCGCGCCGGGGTTGCCGGTCAGGCCAATCAGGTAGCCGACGATCCATGAGCCAACAAAGGCGCCCAAGGCTCCGCACGCATTGATCAGGCCAATGGCACCGCCGAAGACGTTAGCGGGAAGGATCTCCGGGATGAGCGCAAAAAACGGCCCGTAAGGTGCATAGAGCGCGGCACCGGCCAACGTCAACAGCACGAACGACAGCCAGAAATGCTCAGAGCCCAGCAGGTAGGAACCGAGGAAAGCCAGCGCACCGAGTGCCAGCAACGGCCAGACGAAGTGTTTTCGTTGCTGGGATTTGTCCGAGGCCCAGGACACCGCCAACATGGCGGCGACAGCGGCCACGTAGGGCACCGCGCTCAACCAGCCGACGGTGACGATGTCAGCTGCGGCTGCCTGTTTGATGATGCTCGGCAGCCACATGATGAAACCGTACACGCCGATGCTCCACAGCGCGTGAACACAGCACAACTGAATCACCACCGGGCTGGTGAAGGCCTGGCGGTAATTGCGTACTTGCGGCATGCCTTTTTGTTCGTCGGCCAGGGTGGCGGCCAGTTGGGCTTTTTCCTGTTGCGTCAGCCAGTTGACCTGCTCGGGTTTGTCACGCGCCATGCGCCACCAGACGAAGGCCCATAGCACGGCCGGAGCGCCTTCAATGACAAACATTTCGCGCCAGCCCCAGGCCTGAATCAGGTAGCCCGACACCACCGACATCCACAGCACCGTCACCGGGTTACCCAGTACCAGAAAAGTATTGGCCCGTGAGCGCTCCTTGCGGGTGAACCAGTTGCTGATAAAAATCAGCATGGCGGGCATCACGGCTGCTTCGACGATGCCCAGCGACACCCGAATGAACATCAGCATCGGGATGTTGGTCACCAGCCCCGTGGCCATGGCGCAAAAGCCCCACAGAATCAGGCTCCAGAACACCAGTTTGCGTACGCTGTATTTCTGCGCGTAAATCGCCCCCGGCACCTGGAAGAAAAAGTACCCGAGAAAAAACAGCGCGCCGATCAGTGAGGACATGCCTTTGGTAATGCCCAGGTCATGCTCGATCCCGGCAGCACTGGCAAAGCCGTAGTTGGCCCGGTCCAGATAGGCGAGGCTGTAAGTGATGAAAATGATCGGGATCAGGTACAGCCAGCGTTTGGGCGCAAAGCCCTTGGCCTTGACCGTTTGCTCACGAGTACCTGTCAGCGGCACTGCGGGTTCTTTGAGAGTGCTCATGGGGTTCCCCCTGTTATTGTTTTTTTTAGATGCAGGTTTAAACGACGCTGGTCAGGCCTCCATCGACAAACAGCGTTTGACCGTTAACGAAATCCGAAGCCGGGGAGGCCAGGAACACGGCAGCGCCGCACAGTTCTTCGACACGGCCCCAGCGCCCGGCCGGTGTGCGTTTGCACAGCCATTCTGAGAACTCCTGGTTGTCCACCAGTGCGCGGTTCATCTCGGTGGCAAAGTAGCCCGGCGCCAGGCCATTGGCCTGAATACCGTGGCGTGCCCATTCGGCGCACATGCCCTTGGTGAGCATTTTCACTGCGCCCTTGGAGGCGGCATAAGGCGCAATGGTCGGGCGTGCCAGTTCGCTTTGTACCGAGCAGATATTGATGATCTTGCCGCGCCCACGACCAATCATGTGCCGCGCAACCGCTTGCGAGACATAGAACACACCGTCCAGATTGACCCGCATCAGATCGTGCCAATCGTTGGCGTCGTAGGTTTCCAGTGGCGCACGGCGCTGAATGCCCGCGTTGTTGACCAAAATATCAATGGCCCCGGTCTCGGCTTCAAAGGCGTTGATCGCGTCCAGCAGTTGCTCGCGTTGGGTCACATCAAACACCGCGAACTCGGCCTTAAGCCCCTCATCGCGTAATTGGCTGGAAACAGCGTGGGCTTTTTCGATATTGCGATCATTGATGACCACCGTGGCGCCCGCAGCCCCCAGACCGCGTGCCAGCTCAAGGCCAATGCCCTTGCCAGAGCCAGTGATCAAGGCACGACGGCCATCCAGTCGAAAGCTGCTGAAATTGAATGACATGCTGTATTCCACCTGTGTGTTATCTCTGCCGATGCAGGCTTTGTGGGTGGCAGAGATGATCTTGTTTTAGCCAGTTCACCCCAGGCCTTGCAGTGCGTCCAATCGTCATTGATGATCTCGTGATCAAAAACGCTGATAACCACGTGTCAGCGCGCCTTCTGTTTGGAGTTTGAGAGTGGAAATCAAGCACTTGCGATCCTTTGTCACCTTGGCCGAAGAGCTGCATTTCGGGCGGGCCGCACACCGTTTGTCTATCGTGCAACCGGCCTTGAGCATGCAGATCAAGGTGCTTGAAGAGGAGCTGGGCGTGCGCCTGTTTGAACGCAATCGGCATTCGGTGATGCTCACCGAGGTGGGCGCGATCTTCTTGCCCGAAGCGCGCGCCACCCTGCAGCAAGCCGCCCACGCCAGCGATGTGGCCAAAGCCAGCGGGCGAGGGGAGATTGGCCGGGTGCGCTTTGGTTTTGTCTCTTCGGTGCTACCGGAACTCTTGCCGACCCTGATCCGCACCTTGCATACGCGCTTCCCGCGGATCGAACTGGAACTCAAGGACATGCCCGGCCCGGATCAGGCCAGCGCCTTGCACAATGGCCAGCTGGATTTCGGGCTGATGCGTTTACCGGCGGTGATTCCTGGCATCCATACCCGCGTGGTACTGCAAGAGGCCTTCGTGGTCGCGTTGCCGAGTGATCATCCGCTGGCAGCTTGTGCCAGCATTCCGGCGACAGCGCTGGCCAATGTCCCTGTGTTTATCCTCGCCAGACGCTACGCACCGGGGTTCTACGACGAATTGATGCAAGCCCTGCGCAACCAGGGGGTGCAACTGCAGATCGGTTCCGAGCTAGGCGAATTCACCACCATGTTGGCGCTGGTTTCAGCCGGGCTGGGCATAGGTTTGCTCCCAGCCAACGCAGGCCGCGCATTGCCTAGCAACGTGGTCTCCCGGCCCCTGGAACTGGGCAGCTACAAAGCCAGCACCGGCCTGGCCTGGCTGGACCTGAACAGCGCGGTCAAACAGACTGTGTTCAACCTGATCAACGACATGCTCGAAACCGATAAACCTCAACTGTAGGAGCGAGCTTGCTCGCGATCTTTTAAAGATCAAAAGATCGCGAGGCAAGCTCGCTCCTACAGATTGAACTGCCGCACAGAAAGGCTCACCCCAGCGGAATCGGGTACAACCCATGAGCGCTGTCATGCCAGGCGAACTCCAGGCCGAAGGCCTGCTTCAGCCAGCCCGTTTCCCGCACTACCTGCGGGCTGCCGTGTCCCAGTAAACGCCCGTCAGCCAATACCGCAATACGGTCGGCAAAGCGCATGGCCAGTCCCAGATCGTGCAGCACCAGCAATTGCGCGCAATGCGCCAAGCGGCTGCGCAGGTAGCTCAGCAGGTTGAGCTGATGGGTTATGTCCAGTGCCGCGGTCGGCTCGTCAGCAAGCAAAATCGGTGAATCCGCCGCCAGCGCCCAGCCTATGCCCGCCCTGGCACGCTCGCCGCCCGACAACTGCGACAGTCGCCGTTGCAGCAAGTGGCCGATATCCAGCGATTCAATCAATTGCGCCGACACCGGCTGCCCGACACGGGCGGCGTTGCGCCGGGCGCCCAACTCAAGCAGTTCCTGGACCTGTAAATCCCATTGGCTGCGAAAGTCTTGTGGCAGATACGCCAACGTTTGCGCACGCTGTGGCGCGGGCAAGTGCTGAAACGCCCGCTGCTGCAACTGCACGTGCCCGGCACTCAGCGCCTGCACGCCGGCCAGCGCCCGCAAGGCGCTGCTTTTGCCCGAACCATTGGGCCCCACCAGTACCAGCAGTTCGCCGGGCATCAAGTCGAGATCAAAATCGTGCAGCACGGCTTTGCCAGCGTGGTGCACGCTCAAGCCATGCGCCTGTAAAACCGGGTTCACCTTCATGCAGCGGGCCTCGCACGAGTCAACAGCAGCAGAAAAAACGGTGTCCCCAACAAGGCGGTCAGCAAACCCAAGGGGATTTCGGCAGGCGGCAAGACACTGCGCGCCAAGCCGTCGAGCAACGCCAGCAAGGCGCCGCTGGTGAGGGCGCTGGCGATAATCAGGCGCTTATGGGTGGGGCCAATCAGCCAGCGCACCGCATGGGGAGCCACCAGCCCGACAAAACCCACCAGCCCGCCCCAGGACACCGCCAATGCGGTAATCGCTGCGGCCAATAACAGCGACACATTGATAAAGCGCTGCGGGCGCAAGCCCATGCTGTAGGCCACATGATCGCCCAGGCCCAGCAGGTCCAGGCCATGGGCCAGGCGCTGTGCGCAGATCAAGGCCAGCCCGGTCAGCAAGGCCAGCAAACCCAGTGCGGGAAAGTCCGGGGTGTGAATCCCGCCCAGTGTCCAGCTCAACACCACCTGCAAATTCACCGTTTCATCAGACAAAGCGAGCAACACCAGGCTGCGCAAATCCCCGAGCAGCGCCGCCACGGCAATCCCGGCCAGCAGCAAGCCGCTGGTGTCGTTGATGCGGGTCAGGCGGGTTATCAGCAGCACCAATAACGTCGCGCCCCAGGCACCGGCGAAGGCCAGCAGCGGCAAACTCAACGACATCGCCAAGGGCAAGGGCACCAGTAACGCGATGGCTGCACCGACCGCCGCACCGGGCGCGCTGCCCAGCAAGTACGGCTCGGCCAGCGGATTACGGAACACCCCCTGAAAGATCACCCCGGCCAAGCCCAGGCAAGCTCCCACGCAAAAGGCCGCCAGTACCCTGGGCAGGCGCCAGGTCATCAGCAGTTGCGCGAACGGGGTTTCATCGCCTCGCCACAGCGCCCACCAGTCACTCCAGTGCGCCAGTTCGGCGCCAAGCCACAGGCCAATAAAAATCGCTGGCAAGGGGGTCAGGCACAGCAGGCGATAGCGTCTGTTGGCGGCGCTCATGGCGGGGTCTCGGCAAGGGGCGGGAACAGTTCAGGGTGCAGCAGCGCGGCTAACTGCTCGACGCCTTCGACCACACGCGGGCCGGGTATCAGCAACAAGGCACTGGGGATGCTGTCGATACGGCCGGCTGCGACGGCAGGAATGCTTTGCCATCCCGGACGCACAGCCAGGCTGGCGGCCTGTTGCGGGCTGCCCGCGACGATAATGCGCGTTGGATTTGCCTGAAACACTGATTCGCCGCCCACCTGGCTCAGGCGGCTGTCAACAAACGGGTTAGTGCCGCCTGCCAGGCGCAAAATATCACTGGTGTAATTGTGCCCGCGCAAGGTCAGGTAGTGGCCGCGATCATTGCTTCCGGTCTCCAGGTACACCGGCACCGCAGGCTGTCCGGCCAAGCGCGCTTGCACGGCATCCAGTCGCGCCTGCATGTGTTCAATCAGTTGTTCGGCGCCCAATTCATGGCCGGTGGCCTGGCCCAGCAGGCGGATATTGGCCAGCACGGCCTCCAGATCGCGGTGGTTGAGCACCAGCGCCGGTATGCCGATGCGTTGCAGCGGCTCCACCAGGGTTGCCGCCTGCCGGGCCGGGGTCATGACCACCAGATCAGCTTGCAGGCGGGCGATGGCCTCCACAGAAAACCCCAGACGTCCGCCAACTTTGGCCCGTTCGGCAATGTCGGCGGGGTAACGGGTAAACGCCTCGACGCCAACAATGGCATCCCCGGCGCCGATCGCCGCCAGCATCTCGACGTTACTGGCGAAGATGGCGACGATCCGTTTGGGCGGGTGCGTCAGTGTTACCTCGCGGCCCAGGGCATCGACCACAGTCCGCGGGAAGCCGTCATCGGCCCTGGACGCAAGGCTCACCAGCAGACACAACAGCACAAGCCAGCGCATACGGCTTAGAACCGGTAATGCGCGCCGAGGTACAGCTCACGCCCCGGATTACTGTTGCCCAAACCGCCGTTGGAGGCCCGAGGATCGGCCAAGGGCGAATCGTTGCCGGTGGCGATAAACAGCGTGCTGCGCTCGATATCGAACAGGTTATTGACCCCGCCAAACAGGCTCAATTGCTCGCTCAGGTGGTAATTGCCACGCAGGTTAAAGACCCAGAACGGTGCCTTGCGGTACACGTAGTTGGTGTCCGGGTTGAGCAGTTTTTCTTCGGTGCGGTAGTACACCGGGCCGCGCAAAATGCCATTGACCCCGACATCCCAGTCACGTTCGCGGCCATAGGTCAGCGCCAGGCTGGCCTGGTATTGATACATGCGCTGGATCTTGTCGCGGTACGGGCCGGTCAAGGTGGAAGCTGCGCCTTTGTCGTCCATGTCGAAGTTCCACACCGCATTGGTGTTGAGCCGCAGGATGCGTTCGTCACCGAGGGCCAGGGCGCTGGCCAGATCATATTGCCATTGCGCTTCAAGGCCACGGATCACCGCGTCGCCGTCGCCATTGACGTACTGGCTGATGCTCTTGGTCAGCGGCTGCGTGGTGATGCGGTCCTGAATGCGGTTCTGGAACAGCGCCAAGTCAAAGAACTGGTTGGCATTGGTCAGGGTCACGCCGGTTTCGAATTGCAGGCTGGTTTCGGGCTTGAGGTTGGCGTTGCCCAGCGTCTGTGTGCCACTGATGGTGGTGAAGTCTGCTGCCAGCTCGCCTGCCAGCGGCGCACGGAACCCGGTCGAAACGCCTGCCCGCAGCTTGACCCCCGGCATGGCCTCGTAGGCGGCGCCGAGGCTGTAGGTGACTTTGTCGAAGTCTCGGGTTTTCTCGTCCAGCAGCGGCATGTAATCGGTCTTGACCGTGCTCGACTGGCCATAGCTGTAGCGCGCCCCCGCGCGCAGGGTCAGGCGGTCGTCCATCATCCGCTGCACGACTTCGGCGTACAGCGCCGCGCTCAGGTCATCGGAGTTGATGTCGTAGGGCGCCACCTGACTGCTGGTAGAACCGTTGACGGCAATACGGAAGCGATCATTGCGCAGCTTGCTCTTTTCCAGGTCCAGCCCCACCAACAGATCAGTGCTTGGCGTCAGTAAAAACTGCGGCGTGAGCTTGATACCGTAAGCCTCAAGACGACGCTCGATGTGGTCCTTGCTGAACCCCGGACTGCCATTGCCCAGCACCGGCGAACCCCAGTGCAGATCGTCAATGTCACGGAAGGCATAAGCCTGCGAAGACCAGTTCAGCCACTCGGTGGGTTTGGCGACCCAGTCGAGCTCTACCGACTGGTTGTAGCGATTGTCGTAGTTGCCATAGTTCCACTGCGAACCGCGAAAACCCGCGTCATAGATGCCGTCTGAACGCACGGTCAGGTCGAGGCGCTGGTCTTCTGACAGCTCGTACCCCAGCGCCAACAGGCCGCCACGACGTTTCCATGAGGTGTTTTTCTGGGTGCCGTCGGCGCTGTGGTAGTCATTGCGCCGACCGTTATCCAGGCCCAGGTAGTAATCCAGCGGGCCCGAACTGCCGCTTTGGTACACGCTGCCCTGAGCCAGCCCCCAGGACCCACCCTGCAACGTTGCGCCACCGCCTTGGGTGTTGCGGCCATTGCGGGTGATGATATTGATCACCCCGCCAATCGCCTGGCTCCCATAAATGACCGAGGCCGGGCCGCGAATCACTTCAATGCGCGCCACTTGCGCCGGGGACAGCTTGGAAATATTCGCCGTACCTGCGCGGCGGCCGTTGACCAGTACCGTGACCTGGCTACGGTAATCTCGGCCCTGGCCATCAGTGTTGCCGCCACGGATGTTGATCGAGGTCTGGCCCGGCGTCCATTCACTGAAAAAGCCCACGGCGTTCTCGGCCAGCAAATCGGTGAGATTGCGTGCCGAGGAGCGCTCGATCTGATCACTGTCGATGACCTGCACGGTGCTGGTGACATCCTTGAGCGACTCACCGGCGCGGGGGGCGCTGACCAGGGTCGAGTCCATATGCAGGACCGACGGGTTTTCTGCGGCAAAGGCCGCAAGACTGACACCGAGCCAAAGCGGCACGGCTGCGCTGAACGAATGGCGCAGGGGGGCGTTGCACAGGTTGAGCATGGAGAAGTCCGAAGGCATTTTTATAGGAGTTATTTACGCGTGCCAGATCAAGCTGGCCGCCCGTTTCGGGGCACTGGCAAGCCAACCCCCTGGCACTTTTTGCAGGTTGTCTTGCAGGTGGCGTTCAAGCAGCCCTTGCGCCGCGCCATCCAGGGCGCCGAGTTTTTCCATAAAGTGCATCAAGGCCGCATCCGGTGAAGCAAACAGTGTGCTGAAGGCCCAGTCGGTGAAGTGGATCTGGTCGGGTTGCCAGCGATCCGGCAACTCAGCCAGCGTCAGTTGGTAGCCGGGGGTCATGTCACTGCGGTGCAGTTGCGGCGGCAAGAAGCCGGACAGGCAATAGGTGCGCGGGCCTTCCTGCGCGGGCAGGTTCCACACCAGGGTGCGCGTGGCCAGCGGCCTAACCTGCTGAACAAACGCCAGTGCCTGGCCGTCTGCCACCGGGATATTCGCGCACAACACGGTTGTGGTCGGGGTGAGCGGCAAATTTGGCAAGTCCTGCCAAAGGCCGTTGTGCAGGCGCAGTTCAACACTGGGTGCCTGGGCTGCCAGTTGCTCAATGCTGCTACGCATAAAGGCGTTGGGCTCAACCACCGTCCACTGCCCACAGGGCATCAGCAAGTGGCGACCGAGAATCCCCGAGCCGGCGCCAATATCCAGCAATTGCTGTTGCGGGCCGAGCAGCTCGAGCAAGCGTCCGCCCACGCGCTCCACATAATTGGAGGCGGCCAGATGCTCGGCATAAAACGCAGCCTCACGGTCGGGCCAGACAAAAGGGGTAGCAGCGGGCAGTTGGGTTGCAGGGGTCATGGAGGCGCCGTCGGGTTGAACCAAAACGGGCACTCAGGGGAACTCACGCAGAAAAATGACGGGCAGGGAGGGACTTTGCGCGCGCCAAGGCCTGCATCCGCCCACCGCGGAGTGCCATATGTTGGATCAGGCCGGTCTCCGGGCTCACGAGGGTCATGAAACATTCGCCTTCCCATGCCAAAGCACAGTGGCTACTTGAATGTTTCGCTCGCATACCGTTGCGGGGGCAGCGCCGGATTGACCTGAAAAGGCGTACCGGCTTCCCGTTTCACCCTGGGCGCGATGGCCAAGGACACCTGAAACAGGCGCGCATCTGACCATTGGTCACCCGATGCGTCAACCATGAACATGAATAATTATTCATGAACATACGAACTGTAGGAGCGAGCTTGTCTCGCGATCTTTTGATGTTTTAAAAGATCGCGAGGCGAGCTCGCTCCTACAGAGATTTATATAAATCAGATAGATGGGAAGTAAATCTAAGGTGAAGAGTTAACTGCGATCGTGAGCCTTATCCGCCAACTTCCCGGCATCGACCCGCACAAACACTGAATCCCCGACCGCCGTCAGCACGTCCCCGGCATACACCTCGCAGATCACCCGGCTCTTGCGTCCGACATCCCCCTCAACCCAGGCACGCAGCGTTAGCGGGACGCCCATCGGGGTGGGTTTGATGAACTTGATGCCCAGGTTGCCGGTGACGCAATTGATCCTCGGCAAGCTCTCTGGCTGGCGATCTTCCGCGCGGTAGTGATACGCCATCACCGTCCAGTTCGAGTGGCAATCCACCAACATCGCAATCAACCCGCCGTACACCAGATCAGGCCAGCCGCAATAACGCGCATCCGGCAAATGTTCCGCTACAACGTGAACACCGTCTTCATGCCAGTAGCTCTTGATGTGCAGGCCATGGGGATTGTTGCTGCCACAGCCATAGCAAACGCCTTCAGGCGCAGCGGTGTCTTGCAAGGAAGGGGAGATGTGGTGCATACCGTGATCGTCCTTTACTGGATTTCAAATCTTGCCATTCCCCTTACGTTAACGTAAAGATTGGTAACAGTGCGCAGATCTAAAATAAAAATCGCAAAGCTCACTGCTGTGGAGCACCTGATGACTCTTACAAAAACACTTCAGCCCAAGCCCCTTCGCGAAGTTCGCCTGGCCCGGGAAAAACTGCACCTCGAAGGTTTGGTGCCCAGTGGCGTGTTGCGTGCCGAAATCGACGCCTCATGGCGCCGCAGCCTCAACCACGGTGTGCCCGTGAGTGGCCAGCATGAACTGAGCCTGCAAACCACTGCGAGCCTTGACCTGTTATTGGCCAACAACCAGTTACTGATCGACGCGGCCATGCCGGCCATTGATTACTTGAACCAGCGTCAGGGTAAGGACGGCTTGATCATTCTGGCCAACGCCGACGCCACTATTCTGGCCGTGGAGGGCCGCGCCGACCGCCTCAAAGGCAGCGGGGTGCCGGACATTACCCTCGGCGCCTGCTGGAGCGAAGCCGCACGCGGCACCAATGCGCTGGGCACCACGCTGGTCGAAGGCCGACCCATGTTGATCGACTGTGGCGAGCACTATCTGGATCGTCTGAGCCGTTTTTCCTGCACCTCAGTGCCGATTCATTGCCCGCAAGGCGACATCCTCGGCGTGCTCGACCTGACCCGCGAAGGGCCGCTCGGTCGCGTGCACGACAGCACCGCGTTACTGGGCATGGCTGTCAGCCAGATTGAAAGCCGGGTGTTCAACACCAGCTATTCGGAGCACATCGTGCTGGCCTTCCACAGCCGCTGCCAGTACCTGGAGTCCCCGTGGCAAGGCCTGTTGGCGGTCAGCCTGAGCGGGCAGATCCTCGCGGCCAGTGGCCAGGCCTGCCAATTGTTGCGCGCTGAACGCTCGGCGCTGGTAGGGCAACGTTGCGAAGCGTTCCTCGGGCTCGATGGCCTGCAACTGCTGGCTCGTCTGCAACAAGGCGCCCTGGGCAGCCTGCAAACTGCCCAAGGCGAATTCTTCTACAAAACCCTGCGTGCGCCACAACGTTCGCCGAATGTGCTGACGGCGCCACGCACGGCGCCGAAAACCATGCCGCCCGCGCCTGATCTGGAGGCGCTGGCCGGTAACAACGCTCGTTACGCCCGTGCCTTGCGCATGGCGCGCCAGGGCCTGGCCAATGAGCTGCCGGTGTTACTGCTGGGGGAAACCGGCACCGGCAAAGAGGTGGTCGCCCGCGCCTTGCACATGGCCGGCAGCCGCAGCGCCAAGCCGTTCGTTGCGGTTAACTGCGCGGCAATCCCTGAAGGCCTGATTGAGTCCGAACTCTTTGGTTATCGCGAAGGGGCCTTCACCGGCTCGCGCCGTGGCGGCATGATCGGCCGCCTGCAACAGGCCCACGGCGGCACCTTGTTTCTGGATGAAATCGGCGACATGCCGCTGGCCCTGCAAGCGCGCCTGTTACGGGTGCTGCAAGACCGCAAGGTCGCACCGTTGGGCGCAGGCGAAGAGCAGGACATCGACGTCGCGCTGATCTGCGCCACCCACCGTGATCTCAAACAACTGGTGCTCGAACACCACTTTCGCGAAGACCTGTTCTACCGGGTCAATGGCATCAGCGTGATGCTGCCGGCCCTGCGCGAGCGCGAGGATTTCGGCGCCTTGATTGCCCGCTTGCTGGGCAAATTGCAGGCCCCGCACGTGAGCTTGCACCCCGATTTGCAAGCTTTGCTCGACGGTTACCACTGGCCGGGCAACATCCGCCAACTGGAAATGGTCCTGCGCACGCTGCTGGCCATGCGCGAGCCTGACGAGTCAGAGCTGACCCTTGAGCATCTGCCCGACAGCCTGCTCGATGATCTGAGCGCCAGCGAGCGCCCGCCGGCGGGCAGCATTCGCGAAAACGAACTGGAACTGATTCGCCAATCCCTGGATAACCACCAGGGCAATGTGTCTGCGGCCGCTGAAGCGCTGGGCATCAGCCGGGCCACCCTGTACCGCAAACTCAAACAGTTGCGCGTGTGATGCGGCGCCTTATCGTCGGGCTGATCGACAGCCCCAATCCGCAAGCGTTGCATCAGGCGCTGCACTGGCTGTACGGTTTTGTTCGCCCGCACCGCTTGGCGATTGCCGGGCTGCTGGGCTTGTCGGTGTGTGCCTCGTTACTGGTGCTGGTGCAGCCGTGGCTGACCAAACAACTGATTGATGACGGCTTGCTCGCGCGCAATTTCCCGGTACTGGCGACGGTGGCCGGGCTGATGATCGTTGCCGGGCTATTGGGCACGGCGCTCTCGGGGGTGAATCGTTACCTGCACACCCGGTTGTCCGGGCGGATTCTTTTTGCCCTGCGTGATGACCTGTACCAGCACCTACAAACCTTGTCGCCGGGGTTCTACGGGCAACGGCGTATTGGTGATCTGATGTCGCGGATCGACGGCGATGTCGCCGAAATCCAGCGATTTGCCGTGGACTCATTGTTCTCGGCAGTGTCCAGCATCATTGGCTTGCTGGTGGCCTTGGGCATGTTATTGGCCTTGTCGTGGAAGCTGTCGCTGCTGGCCTTGATCCTGATCCCGCTTGATGTGCTCTGGCTGCGCTGGATGCGGCGCAAAGTGGAACGTGATGTTCGGCAATTGCGCGAGCGCTCGGCTGACGTCTCATCGTTTATGGTCGAGACGCTGCCGGTGATGAAGTTTATTCAGTCGGCCGGTCAGCAGCAGCGCGAAGCCAAGCGCCTGGAAACCCTGGGCCAAGGCTATATGAGCCAACTCCTGCGCCTGCAAGTCACCGAGTTTTTCACCCAGGCCGTGCCGGGCACCTTGACCTCGCTGTCACGGGCCTGCGTGTTTTTGATTGGCGGCTATTGGGTCGTGCAGGGCACCTGGCAACTCGGTGCGCTGATCGCCTTTTCAACGTATCTGGGCATGGCCATCGGGCCGGTGCAAAGCCTGCTCGGGCTGTATGTGGCGATTCAACGGATGACCGTCAGCCTCGGCCGGGTCATGGAATTGCGCGGCGAACAGCCTGCCGTGCTAAGCCCTTCGAACCCCAAACCGCTTCCAGACGAGGGCGACTTGCGTTTCGAGGCCGTGCACTTTAGCCATCCCGGCCGTCCCAGCACCCTGAACGGGATCAATGCGCATATTCCCTACGGGAGCAAAGTCGCCCTCAGTGGCGGCTCCGGGGTTGGCAAGTCGACCCTGGTTGACCTGCTGCAACGCCACCACGACCCACAGTCCGGTCGGGTGTTGTTGGGCGGTGTTGACCTGCGCGAACTGGACTTGCTGGCGCTGCGCCGCCGGATTGCAGTGGTCAGCCAGGACATCGTGCTGTTTCGCGGCAGTCTGGCCGATAACCTGGCTTACGCGGTGCCGGGGGCCAGCCGTGAAGCGGTGGTCGCAGTTGCCAGGCTGGCACAACTCGACAGCTTGATTGCCGACCTGCCCGAAGGCCTCGACAGCCCGTTGGGCGAGCGTGGTCAGCAGTTGTCGGGCGGGCAAAAGCAACGGATCGCGATTGCCCGGGCGTTGTTGCAAGACCCGTTGATTCTGGTGCTGGACGAAGCCACCTCGGCCGTCGATGAGGCCACTGAACGCGAAGTCATTGAGGCCATCGACCGCCTGTTTGCGCGGCGTACACGAATTCTGATCAGCCACCGGCCTTCAACCCTTGCCAACGCCGACCTGTGTTTGCATTTGCAGGGCGGCCAACTGACAGCAAACAAGGTGCTGCATGAAGCCTGAACTCAGAATTGGCGTGGTCGACAGCGGCCATGCCCCCGCACAACAGCCGCAGGTGGTGGCAGGGCGCAGGTTTGCCCTGCTCGATGGGCAACTGTTGCACAGCGAGTTGCAGGACGATCCCTTGGGGCACGGCACTGCGGTCATTCAGGCCATCGCCCAGCGGGCACCAGAGGCCGTGTTTTGCGTGGCGCAAGTGTTCGATCAGCGCGGGGTCACCAGCACCTTACAGATTGCGGCGGCGATTGACTGGCTGCTGACGCAAAACGTGCGGCTGATCAACCTGAGCCTTGGCTTGCGCCAGGACCGCAGCTTGTTGCGCGAGGCGTGTGAATTGGCGGTGGCACGCGGGGTGTTGCTGTGTGCCTCAAGCCCGGCGCAGGGCGAGGGCGTGTACCCGGCCAGTTACCCGCAGGTGCTGCGAGTGACCGGCGATGCCCGTTGCACGCAAGACCAATGGTCGTGGCTGAATACCGCACAGGCGGATTTTGCCGCCTGCGTACGTTCAAACACAGCCGGGCAATCGGGGGCGAGCCTCGGTTGCGCGGCCTTGAGCGGTCATCTTGCCAGCCAACTGCTTGCACAGCCGCAGGCAACCAATGTGCAATTGCTGGAGTGGCTCAAAACCAATGCCCACTATCACGGGCCTGAGAGGCGGGTGGGCTCATGACTGCGATTGTGGTGTTGGGTGCAGGCCCTGCGGGTGCGGCAGTGGCCATGGGTTTGCGGCGATTGGGCTACCCGGTGACGCTGGTCAGCGAGTGGCGCCGGTTTGCCGCGCTGGAAGGTATTTCGCAGCGAGTGCTGGAAGCTTTGCGTGCAGCGGGTTTACAGCGGGCGGTGGCCGACGCGGTACTGCCTTCACAGCGGCAAGTGTCGTGGAACGGCCAGCAGCACGCACAAAACATCGAGTGGTTGCTGGATCGACCGTGTTTTGATCGCGGGCTGCGTGAAGACCTGCGTCTGGCCGGGGTAGACGTGGTCGAGGCCCGCGTGTTGGCAGTGGCGTCATCTACCACCGGCCACAGCATTAGCCTCGAAGGGCGCGAGCCGCTGCAGGCAGATTTTCTGGTGGAAGCCCGAGGGCGTCAGGCGCCTGCCGTAGGCAAAGGCCTGCGCGGCCCGGAGACGGTGAGTTTGCTCAATCGCTGGCAAGCGACGCCGGGCCACACCGCCAGTGCCGTTGAAAGCCTGGCGCAGGGCTGGTCATGGATGGCACGCCGGGCGGACGGCCAGTGTTATTGGCAATGGACCGTGGACGTGGCCAGTGCCGAACTGCCGGGCAAGGCGCAATTGCTGGAATACTGCCAGCAGCAGCGAATGGCCTCGCCGCTGGCCCGAGCATTTTTTGCCGATTCGGGGCAACACGACGTGCAACTGCATGCCCGCAGCAGCACGGCAATCTTGAGCCCGCAGGTGTGCGGCGAAAACTGGATTCGGGTCGGGGATGCGGCGATGGCGGTTGACCCGCTGTCGGGCAACGGGATTTTCCAGTCCTTGTCATCGGCGTTGCAGGCACCGGCGGTGATCAACACGCTCCTGCGTAAACCTGAACGAGCGGCCCTGGCCCAGCGCTTTCACCAGCAGCGGGTCGAACAGCTGTTTATGCGCTTTGCGCGCATTGGCCGGGATTTCTACGCCGAAGAACAGCGCTGGGCGCAACAACCGTTTTGGGCTGCACGGCGCCATTGGCCGGACAGCCAGATTGCCCATGCCGAGGCAGATTTTGCCGCACTGCGAATAGAACGGGCGCCGGTGTTGCGCGATGGCTTTGTCGATGAAGCCGAGGTTGTGATCAGCCCGGACCAGCCACTGGGGATCTGGCATGTGCAAGGGGTAGAAGTCGCGCCTGTGCTGCGGCGTTTGCAGGCTGAGCCTGCACAAAACGTGTTGGCGGGGCTGACCCAGGAGCAAACCCGCGCGCTCAAGAGCTGGTTAGTAAGCCAGGGCTACCAACCGGAAGGAGAGGGAACTGAGCGCACGCGGACTCAAGAACACCGCACATCAGCTCCTTCTCCCTCCGGGAGAGGGTTGGGGTGAGGGTTTTTTTGACCTTACAGCTTGATCAACACCGATTTCAGCTCGGTGTAATGCTCAATCGCCGCATAACCCATTTCACGGCCCACGCCGGACATTTTGTAGCCGCCAAACGGCAGCGCCGGGTCGAGGGCGCTGTGGCAGTTGACCCACACCGAACCGGACTTGATACGCGGGATCATCCGGTGCACCGCGCCCAGGTCGTTTGACCAGATGCTCGCACCCAACCCGTAGGGGCTGTCATTGGCCATGCGCAGTGCGTCAGCCTCGTCGTCAAACGGGATCGCCACCAATACCGGGCCGAAGATTTCTTCCTGCACCAGTGAATGCTGTTGGTCCACATCGACAATCACGGTCGGTTTAACAAAAAAACCGGGCCCGTATTGCTCGCCGCCACAGGCAATGGTGGCGCCGCTTTCGCGGCCCATTTCAATGTAATGCGCGACACGTTCCTGCTGGCGGGCGGAAATCAGCGGGCCCATGTCTACGCTGGAATCCAGACCGTTGCCCAGCTTCATGGCGTTGGCAATGTCGGCAATATCGGCCACCACATTGTCGAAATGCTTGCGCTGAACATACAGCCGCGAACCGGCGCAGCAGACCTGGCCCTGGTTGAAGAAGATGGCACTGGCCGCCCCGGCAGCGGCGCTTTTCAGGTCGGCGTCGGCCATGACGATGGTCGGGGACTTGCCGCCCAGTTCCAGGGTCACGCGGGTCATGGAGTCCATGGCGATCTTGCCGATCTGTTTGCCCACGGCGGTGGAGCCAGTGAAGGTCAGTTTGTCCACCAGCGGGTTGTGGGTCAGCGCCGAACCTGCGGTTATCCCGGTGCCGGTCACCACGTTAAATACGCCTTCGGGGTAACCGGCTTCTTGCACCAGTTCGGCCAGTTTGAGTGCGCTTAACGGGGTTTCATCGGCAGGCTTCAGCACCACCGTGCAGCCGGTTGCCAACGCCGGGCCGAGTTTCCAGCAGGCCAGCAGCAGAGGGAAGTTCCAGGCCACGATAGCGCCGACCACGCCCACCGCTTCACGGCGAATAAAGCTGTGGAACTGATCGTTGGGCATCAGCGGCAACGACACCTCGACGCTAGAACCCTCGATCTTGGTTGCCCAACCGGCCATATAACGCAGGAAATCGATGGACAACTGCACGTCCATGACCTGGGCCACGGCAGCACTTTTACCGTTGTTCAGGCATTCCAGTTGCGCCAGTAACTGCGCATCACGCTCCATCAGGTCGGCCAGTTTCCACAGCAGGTTTTGCCGCTCCCGTGGCCGTGTACGGGTCCATGCGGAGTCATCGAATGCGTGGCGGGCAGCCAGAACGGCGCGGTCAACGTCCTCAGGCGTGGCCTTGGGTACGACGCAAAGCACTTCGCCGGTGGCCGGGTTGTGCAAGGGCATGGTCTGGCCGTCTGCGGCCTCGACCCAGGCGCCGCCAACCAGCATGCGCGGGGCGCGTTGAATAAAAGCCGTAGTGGCAGGAAGCAGAGCAGCAAGCGACATGATGAGTCCTCGTCTTGTTAGTGTCCGAGGGCATTCGCAACGGTTGTGCCAGTTTGCTATTACCCCGTATTTGCAGGGTTTTGAGGCCATACAGCTTCTGCCCGGCATGGCCAGTTGTCGCAATCTGCGACAGGTTTGAGACGTTTTTCGCAACAAGGGCGCCCTCGGGCCGCGTCTCAGAGTGCAACAGCTGTCTCGATATAAAACGCCCCAATGCCTGTAAACACGGGGGGCAAAACTCGTATCGCCGCCCATCTCGCTGATTTACCGGGCTTTTCGTAAGCTGGCACGCTCCGTGTATTACTCCGTTCAGACGTTTCAAAACGATAAGCCACAACAATAAGAAAGCACCGTGCGAGGTCCGACGTTGATGAAGATAAAACTCCGATCAGGCTTGAACGCCAGCCTGCTGGCCCTGGCCGTTTGCGCAGGCTTGCATGCACCGGACAGCCAGGCTGCCCGCGATGCCAAGAGCATCCTCCAGCAAAACTGTATGGGCTGTCATATCCCCGAAGCCAACAACGGCCTGAGCCGTATCAGCCACCAGCGCAAAACCCCGGAAGGCTGGCTGATGAGCATTGCCCGGATGCAGACCATGCACGGTTTGCAGATCAGCGATGAGGATCGGCGCACCTTGGTCAAATACCTGGCCGACACTCAAGGCCTGGCGCCGAGCGAAACGGACGGCGTGCGATATGCCCTGGAGCGACGCTTGAACACGGTCGAACATTTCGACGAACAAACCACGCAAATGTGCGCCCGTTGCCACTCCGGCGCGCGGATTGCCCTGCAACGGCGTCCGGCCCAGGAATGGGAACGGCTGGTGAACTTCCACCTCGGGCAATGGCCGTCGCTGGAATACCAGGCCTTGTCCCGCGACCGTGACTGGTTTGATCTGGCACGAACCCAAATGGTGCCGATGCTGGCCGAGCGTTATCCGCTGGACAACCCGGCCTGGCAGCAATGGCTGAAAACTGCGCCCAAAAGCCAAACCCTGGCAGGCAAATGGAGCTTTAGCGGGCACTTGACGGGCAAAGGGGAAGTGGCCGGGGTGATGGCTGTTGCGCCAGACGGCGAGGATACTTTCAAGGTCAAGATCACCGGCCAATATGCCGATGGTGCGCCGTTCAACGGCGAAGGCAGCGCCTTGCTCTACAGCGGCTACGAATGGCGCGGCAACGTGAAGATCGACGGGGTCAACATGCATCAGGTGTTCGCCTCCAAGGACAACACCCTGCAAGGGCGCATGTTTGAAGCCGATCACGACGAGCGCGGGCTGGACTTTATCGCCGCCAAAGAGGGCAGCAACCGTGTGCTTGCGGTGCAGCCGGGCTACGTAAAAGCCGGCAGTGAAAGCGAAATCACCCTGATCGGCAGCGGCCTCAGCGGCACCCCGAATCTGGGGCAGGGCGTACAGGTGCTTGAAGTGCTGGAGCAGAGCCCGTCGCGTATCAAGCTGAAGGTCAAGGCTGGCGCCGATGCGCAACCGGGCTTGCGTGAGGTCAGCGTGGGCGCGCTCAAGGGGCCAGCTCTGGCGGTGTACAACCAGATCGCCGAGGTCAAGGTGGTGCCCGAGTTCTCGGTAGCACGAATTGGCGGTGGCGGCGGTTCGACGCCCAAGGTTCAAGGCCGCTTTGACGCTGAAGCGTGGGGCAAAGGGGCCGATGGCAAGCCCTATCGCATCGGTCTAGTGCCGGCAAAATGGCATGTAGAGGCGTTCAACGAACAAGCCAAGGAAGACGAAGACGTCAAGTTCGCGGGTGTCATGCAGGCTGAAACCGGGATCTTCACCCCGGGCGATGCCGGGCCTAACCCGGCACGCAAAATGTCTACCAACAATGCCGGCAACCTCAAAGTGATTGCAGCGGTCGACGACGCAGGCAACGCGCTGACCGGCGAGGGCCATATGATCGTCACCGTGCAACGCTGGAACAATCCGCCCATTCCCTAAGCAAGGCCTTTGCAAGCACTGGCGACAAACACTTTTCGGAATGACCGCAAGCCCCGCCGACGGGGCTCGCACTGGAGGTTTGGCATGGGCGCAATCTTGAATCTGGTCGAACGCAACCTGCACGAAGTGCACGTGGATGCTGACCGCATGCTGTTTCACATACCCAGCTCATCGCTGTTTGCCAGCGATGAGCTGACCGGCACCATCATCGATACGCTGCGCGGCCCCGGCTGCTCATCGGATGACCTGATCCAGCGCTTGGCTTCACGCTTTAACGGTGAAGAAATCACCGAAACCCTGCGTGAGCTGATGTCCCTGGAACTGGTCAGCGACGGTTCGCCTCTGACCCCGGACATAGCCGCCAAGCGGGTTGAGCGCACGGCCATCAACACCGTGGTGCTCAACGTCAACACCGGCTGCAACCTGAGCTGCACCTACTGCTACAAGGAAGACTTGGACAAGCCCTCCGAGGGCAAGAAAATGGACATCGACACCGCCGTGGCGTCGGTTGAAATGCTCTTGCGCGAGTCCCCGGACGAAGAGCGCTTTACCGTGGTGTTTTTTGGCGGCGAGCCGTTGAGCAACCGCAAGCTGATCGAGCATATGGTCGATTACTGCGAGAAGCGCTTTGCCGAGGCGGGCAAGTCGGTGGAGTTCGTGATGACCACCAACGCCACGCTGTTGAACGAAGACACGGTGGACTACCTCAACGCCCACCGTTTCGGGTTGTCAGTGAGCATTGACGGGCCAAAAACCGTGCACGACCGCAACCGCATCACCGTGGGCGGGCAGGGCACCTATGACGTGGTGCGGCGCAAGGCCGAAATGCTCTTGTCGCGCTACAACAGCCGCCCGGTCGGTGCGAGGGTGACCCTGACCACCGGCGTCACCGATGTCGAAACCATCTGGGACCACCTGTTCAACGAACTGAGATTTGCCGAAGTCGGTTTTGCCCCGGTGACATCCGGTGACATCAGCAGCTTCAACCTCAGCAATGACGAACTGGTCGAAGTCTTTGCCAGCATGAAACGCCTTGGCCGACGTTATCTGGAGGCGGCACTGGAGCACCGCAACATTGGTTTTTCCAACTTGCACCAGTTGATTACCGACATCCATGAAGGCCACAAAAAAGCCCTGCCATGCGGCGCAGGCCTGAAAATGCTGGCCGTTGATTACAAGGGCGAACTCAACCTGTGCCACCGCTTTACCGGCTCGACCTTGCCGACGTTTGGCAACGTACACAGCGCGGTGAAACAAGTGGAACTCAACGACTTTTTGTCGCAACGCCTGGACCGCAGCAACACGGGCTGCGATGACTGCCAGATCCGTAATCTGTGCTCCGGTGGCTGCTACCACGAGAGTTACGCCCGCTATGGCGATGCGACGCACCCGACTTATCACTACTGCGAACTGATGCGTGACTGGGTCGACTTCGGCATCGAGGTGTACACCCGGATCATGGCCCAAAACCCTGCGTTCATCAGCAGTTACATCACTCCGCGCAAGGCTCACTGATATGAAACATCTCAAGGCAATCAATAACAAAGCGTTGAAACTCGATGAGGCTGCGGCCGAAAACCGGATCGAGGAAGTGGTAGCGATGAACTCGGTGGCGGGGTGCACCTCGACCACCGACCCAGGTTGGGAAATTGATGCGTTTGGCGGCGTCTCGTCGTTGTGCCAGCCCATGGAGTCTGACTTGTACGGCTGTTCCGACCCGTGTTGGTGGCCAGCCCAGGTGCCCGACATGATGAGCACCTACCCGGACTGGAACAAGGACGCTCAGGCGTCCAACGAAAACTGGCGCAACCTTGGGACTGTCTTTCCAAAAGACAAATGACTTGCCTGGGTAAACAAGAATAAGGATTCCAGCATGCCAAGCATCAAAACCTGCGGCCAGGCCGCGCTTGCCGTTCTCAGCGCCTTTTCGCTGACCGTGTTGGCCGATGACAATCGCGCCTTGCAAACCGGCCATGAGTACATGGTGCTCACCAACTACCCGAACAACCTGCACGTGGTGGATGCGGCTACCGACACGCTGTTTAAAACCTGCAAGATGCCGGACGCATTCGGGCCGGGCTCGGTGCAAATATCGCCGGACCATAAAACCGCGTACGTGCTCAATAATCACTACGCCGATGTGTATGGCGTCGAGCTGGACACCTGCAAGCAGGTGTTCCATGCCAGCATCACGCAAAAACCGGGGGAAAAGGCCCGCGCCATGTTCAGCTTCACCCTCAGCCCGGACGGCAAGGAGCTGTACACCATCGCCAACCCGACGTTGATGCTCAACGACCATTACGAGGTGCAGCAACCGCGGCTTGATGTGTACGCCACCGATGCCGGTCTGAATGCCAAGCCGATCCGCAGTTTTCCGGCACCCCGGCAATTAAGCATCATGCAGGCGGGTGACGACGGCAGCTTGTACGTGGCCGGGCCAGACCTTTATAAAGTCAACCCGCAGACCGGCAAGTTCGATGTGCTGCTCCCCACCCGCCACTGGAACCGCCCAGGCTACAGCTCTCCGGACGTGCTGTATTTCTGGAACCATCAGAGCTACCTGCACGATTTCTCGCTGCTCTACACCGCCGCCAAATTCAAGGATGACAAACAGGATCTGGCCACCGCCGACTACGTGTACGGCCAGCTCAGCGTTGACCTTAAAACCGGTAAGGCGACAACCACCGATTTTGGCCCGCTGACCGAAATTTACTTCACCGGCATGCGTTCACCGAAAGACCCGAACCTGATGTTTGGCCTGCTAAACCGTCTGTCCAAGTACGACATCAAGCAACAAAAACTCTTGCAGTCGGCGCCGCTGGATCACTCGTACTACTGCATCGCGTTCAACAAGGACGGCAGCAAAATCTACCTCGCCGGGACCTACAACGACGTGGCGGTGTTTGATGCCGACAGCCTGAAACAAGTGGGCAGCATCAAATTGCCGGGTGGCGACATGGCCATCACCACCTCACAACTGTTTGTGCGTTAACCCCAGCCCCAAAACACTTATGTGGGAGCGGGCTTGTTGTGGGAGCGGGCTTGCTCGCGATTGGACCGACGCGGTGTAAAAGTTACATCGTGTTGCCTTATCGCGAGCAAGCCCGCTCCCACAAAAAGGGTTATCTAGTCACTGACAGCTTCGCAAAACTTGCGAATCGCTTTGCAGGCGGCCAGCAACGACGCCTCATCCAGTGCATAGGCAATGCGGATGTAAGGCGCCAGGCCAAACGCGCTGCCCGGCACCACCGCCACATTGGCTTCGTCGAGCAGGGCATGAGCGACGTCTTCGTCGGTGTGCAACACGCGCCCACCGGCAGACGTTCTGCCAAGCAGCCCCGCACAGTTGGCAAACACGTAAAACGCACCTGCCGGTATGGCGCATTCCAGTCCGGGTGTCGTGTTCAACTGTTCGACCAGCAAATCCCGTCGGCCCTGAAACGCGGCCCGGCTCTGCCCGATGAAATCCTTAGGCCCCTCCAATGCTGCCAGCGCCGCCTGTTGCGACACAGAGCACGCCCCGGACGTCTGCTGGCCTTGGAGTTTTTCCATGGCCTCCAGCAACCAGCGTGGCCCGGTGGCAAAGCCAATGCGCCAGCCAGTCATGGCGTAGGCCTTGGAAACGCCATTCATGGTCAAGGTTCTGGCGGCCAGACGCGGTTCAACCTGGGCCAGGGTGAAGAACGCCTGGTCATCGAATATCAAATGCTCGTAGATGTCGTCGGCCAGGATCAGCACATGCGGGTTGGCCAGCAGCACCTCGGCCAGCGCCTGGAGCTCCGCCGGGCTGTACACTGCGCCGGTCGGGTTGGACGGCGAGTTGAGGATCAACCAGCGGGTGTGCGGCGTGATTGCCGCAGCGAGCAAGTCCGGGGTCAATTTGAACTCGGCATCACAGGTGACAATACGGGTTTGGCCGCCGCACAACTGAACCATCTCCGGGTAACTGACCCAGTAGGGCGCCGGTACGATGACCTCGTCACCTTCATTCAAGGTGGCCGCCAGGGCGTTGTAGATCACTTGTTTGCCGCCGCTGCACACCAGGGTGTCGGCCCAGGTCACTTGCAGGCCGTTTTCACGGCGGAACTTGGCCGCAACGGCTTCGCGTAATGAACGCACGCCCGCCACCTGGGTGTAACGGGTATGGCCCGCCTCGATGGCCTGGATGGCAGCGGCGCGCACATGCGCCGGGGTGTCGAAGTCCGGCTCGCCTGCGCACAGCGAGATGATCGTCGCCCCTTGCGCCCGGCGTTCTGCCACGCGGTCCATGATCCGGTAAGTAGCCGAAGGTTGGGCGCTGGCCAGTCGCTGGTTCAGGCGCTGGATGTCAGTACTGAGGCTCATCCGTGCTTACTCTGCAAGTGGTGATAGCCCAGCGCCGCGCGGGCGTCTTTCAAGGATTTGCCCTGAGCGATCTGCTGGCGGATTTCGGCTTCTACCGACTCGATCTGACGGGCGCACGCGGCAACTTCTGCGGCGCGGGCACGCGGCACGATGACCACGCCGTTGGCGTCGGCCACGACGATGTCGCGGGCGCACACACGGGCGCTGCCGATGGACACGGGCTGATTCACCGACTGCACTTGCACGCGGTCTTTGCCGGTGCGCATAAAACGCCCTTTGCTGAACACCGGGTAGCCGTCATGCAAGGCTTTGCTGACATCCCGGCAAACCCCGTCTATGACCGTGGCGGCGATGGCCCGGCTGCCTGCGTACTGGGTCATGATGTCGCCCCAGACCGTGCAGTCGGTGCGCCCGCCGTTATCGATCACCACCACGTCGCCGGGAGCTACGTCATCAATAAAGTCGCCCACCGTCCCCGGCGGAACGCTGGCCGAAACGTATTGCACGGTAAATGCAGGCCCCACAACCACCTGGGTGTAGTTGGCCAGGGGGGCGATGCCCAGGCACTGGCCGGGCAAGCCGAGTTTGTCCAGGGCATCAGAGACGCCGGGGGTGTCCAGCCCTTCAAACAGGGCTACCAACTGCTGATCATTCATTGTGCGTGCTCCGCATTGATGGCATCGAACTGACTGTCGTGCATGACCTCGGCCACTGAGCGGCCGGCGCGAATGGCATCGACCATGGCGTTTTGGCGTCGGGTGATGCGCTCGCCGATCGTCACAACCTGCTGAATGGAGGCTTGAGGCACAAACACCGTGCCGCAGTTGTCGGCGATCACGTAGTCGTCTTCACTGACCTCGACGCCTGCGACCGTGATCGTCACCGCCGAGTCGATCTGCACCACCCGGTTGCGTGCGCTGATCATGGTTACGCCACGGCCAAACACCGGGTAACCAATGGACGCGTTGCCGTCGATGTCACGGCTGAAGCCGTCAATCACCGTGCCGCGCACACGTTTGCTGACAGCGGCATTGGCCAGGGTGTCGCCCCAGCACGAGATGCCCTCAAGGCCTCCGGCGATCACCAGCACCCGGTCATCGCTGTCGATACGTTCAACTACCGGGGTGATCAGGTGCACGGTGGGCAGGTTGTCGCCTTTGGGGCCGAGCAGCACGGTGCTGGCGCGGCCGACGATTTTGGGGCAGTTCCACAAGGGCCGCAGGCCAGCGGTGGCGCCTTTGATGCCAAGGAAATCGAGGGCATCAGACACCGTGTTGGTGTCCAATGCGGCCAAACGGTCAAGCAAGCAGAGGGGCTTCATGGGGGGAACCTCGGTGGTGACGAAGGCGCCCAGTGTCGAGGAGTGTGTTTGATAGGTATATTACGAATCAAATAAGCGTTAGATACGCCAAACCTATGGATAAACCATGATCAATTTCCGTCTGATCCGTCACCTCTGGTTGTTCCTCGCCGTGGCTGAAGAGCAAAACTTCGGCCGCGCCGCCAAGCGCCTGGGCATGTCGCAACCGCCCTTAAGCGAGCAGATTCAGGTGCTTGAGCAAGCGCTTAAGGTCAAGTTGTTTGATCGCTCCCGGCGCGGTGCCAAATTGACCCCGGTGGGCGCGGCGATCCTGCCGGCGGTGCGTAAATTCGCCGAGCAACTGGAGCGTCTGGAACTGGCCGTTGAAGAAGCCGTGGCCGGCCAGTCGGGGGTTCTGACCATTGGGGCAATTTCTACGGCGATGTTCGATGTACTGCCGGGCTTGATTGAACAATTGAAAAACGACTACCCGCACCTGACCGTCTCGGTGCGTGAAATCGACAGTGTTGAAGCCGTACCGGCCCTCGAAACGTCAGACATTGACCTGGCGTTTGCCCGTCTGGACGGTGACTTGGGCGCGTCGATCAAGTCGTTGCCATTGCTCGAAGACCGACTGGTGGTGGCGATGGCCGCGGATCACCCCTTGGCTTCGCGCAGCCGGATAAACCTGTCCAGCCTGGCCAATGAACCGTTGGTGATGTTCTCGCGCAAAGTCAGCCCGGTGTATTTCGACAACCTGATCGCCACCTGCAAGGCCAGCGGTTTTTCGCCACGGGTGTTGCACGAAGTACGCTCGGTGGCGTCACAAATTGCCTTTGTCAGTTATGGGCAGGGCATTGCGCTGGTTCCGGCGTCCTTGAAAAAACTGGCCCCGGCCAATGTGGTGTTTCGCCCGTTGAGCCAGAAGCTCAATGTGGTGACCACCGCGGTGGCCTGGAATGCCGAGCGTGCCAACCCGCTGATCGATGAAATCATTGCCAGGTTCCGCGACAAGGTATGAATCCGGGTCTGTGGTTTTGATAGGTTTGGCCTATAAAAAACTAACGGAATAAGGAATGTACAGCCGCAGCAATTGCCCCGACATTGGCGCTTTGTTTTTTGTACCAGAGGTTTTACGTGCCAACCCTTGCCAGCTTTACCCACCACCAGTTGCCGCTTAACGTCCAGGGCGTGCCGATGAATGTCGCCGCCATCCACCGCGAAGGCCATTTGGCCCCGATTGTGTTCCTGCATGGTTTTGGCTCCACCAAAGAAGACTACGCAGACATTGCCCTGCAGCCAGCATTCGCCGGGCATCCATTCCTGGCCTTCGATGCACCGGGGTGTGGTGAAACCCGCTGCGATGACCTGTCGCGGGTCAGCATTCCATTCCAGCTACAAACCGCCCTTCAGGTATTGGAGCATTTCGGTATTGAGCGCTTTCACGTGGTCGGCCATTCCATGGGCGGGCTGAATGCGCTGTTACTGGCCCACCAGTACCCTGAGCGAGTGCTGAGCTTTGTCGATATCGAAGGCAATATTGCCCCCGAAGACTGTTTTCTCAGCCGCCAGATCGTGGATTACCCGGCCCAGGATCCGCAGGCGTTTTTCAATGCCTTTATCGAACGCACCCGCCAGGTACCGGCATTTGCCAGCGCGCTTTATTCAGCAAGCTTGCGCCACAAGGTACGAGCTGAGGCGGTGCGCGGGATATTCGAGTCGATAGTCGATTTGTCTGATAACGCCGACCTGATGGGCAAATTCCTCAGTCTGAGTTGCCCGCGCCTGTTTATGTATGGCGAACAGAACGCCTCGTTGTCGTACCTGTCATCCATTCAACGTGCGGGCGTGCAACTGGCGCAGATACCGGCCTGCGGACACTTCCCCATGTACTCCAATCCGACCGACATGTGGCGCCGGATCGCCGAGTTCTACGCGCAGCATTCGTAAGCGCTTAACCTCTCAAGGCCTCTGCGGCTTTACCGACATACCAAAGGTATTGCCCATGCGTACGCTGGTGGCTGCAGGGGTCGACAGCCCGATCTGATTCGGTTGGCGCTTTTCCACCGGCACCTGCTGGGCTTCGGTGTTTTTCTGTGCAGCTTTGTCGGCGTTCTGGCCCGTGCCCAACTGCTGGCTCAAACAGTCGTAGTCCGGCGAGCGGTAACCATCCACTTTCACTTCAGTGCAGCCTTTGGTCGCGTCTTCAGCGTGGGCTACCAGAGGCAACGCAGCACACAAAAAAACACCGGCGAGGGCGGGGAGCAATTTCATCGGGGCCTCCATGCGGGCCCGAGGAAAGAGGGCCGCTATCAGGGCGAAGTCTAGAGCAGGTTGTGTGACAGTCGTGCGATGTTTTTTTGCCATCACTGTAACGTCAGTTTCATAAACGCGCTTCAGGATGACGGTTTTCTAGGGCGCGCAAGCAGTGCAGCGAAGCGGAGCAAAGGGCGAGCGCAGGGCTTGGACTCACGCAGCAAGTTGCCTGGCATTGCTGTGGGTGTTGCTGTGGGCACCGCCCGCAATGACGGCAGAGACCGCGCCGCTGCTGGAAATGGACCTGCCCGCGCAAAACCTTGAGCAAGCGTTGCAAGCGTTCAGCCAGGCCACTGGCATGGCCGTGCTGGTGGACCGGGAACTGACCCGCGGGCGGCGTTCAATCGGCGTGCATGGTCGTTACACCGCCCAGCAGGCATTGGGTGTGTTACTGACAGGGAGTGGTCTGATGGCTCGATACGCCAGCAGCGACGCGTTTACCTTGCAAGTGCCTGAAGTCAGTCGCCAGGTTGAGCCGCACGGCGCCAAGGGCAGGGCGGCTGCGGCGCGGATCAACAACAGCTACGCCGCAGCTTTGCAAACGGCCATTGAGCGCAGCTTGTGCGCTTCACCCCTGACCCGTCCCGGCACCTTTCGTGCGCTGGTGCAGGTATGGGTAAATCGTGAAGGTTTGATCGAACACAGCCGGCTGGTCAGCACCACCGGTGATGTACAACGCGATGAAGCATTGGTTCGCAGCCTGGGGGCCACCCGTGTCAATCGACCGGCTCCCAGCTCACTGCGCTCACCGGTGACTTTACTTTTGATGCCTGAAACCGCAGGAACACGCATGGAATGTACAGCAGGGAAAGGAGCCTCGGGGTCATGAAAAATTCCGGGCAGAGTACGATGGTCAGCTTGTTTCTGGCGTCTTACGAGGACTTCAAGGTGCGTTTGCGCAAGCGCCTGGGTTCTGAAGACCTGGCCAGCGATGTGCTGCACGAGACCTATTTGCGGGTAGACCGCATGGAGGTGCCGCCCAACCTGTTGCAACCCAACGCCTACCTGTACCGCATGGCCCTCAATATTGCGGCTGATCGCCGTCAGGCCGATGCGCGCCTGCTCACCGGCAGTGAAATCGAAGACCTGTTGCAACCCAGCGACGAAGCCCTAGACCCTTCACGGGTGGTCGGCGGCCAAAAAGAAATCCAGAGCCTGGTCAAAGCCCTCTATGCGCTGCCACCCCGCCAGCGCAAAATCCTCCTCGCAGCACGTGTCGAAGAAGCCCCGCATCTGGAAATTGCCAAGCGCTACGGTATCTCAACGCGCATGGTTGAAAAGGAAATCAAGGCAGCTTTAGGCTTTTGTGCGCAGCGCCTCGAAAGAAAAGTCATTCAGCGGTTCGGTCCCGGGGCCGGAAAACCGTCTTAAGTAATGAGTCCCTGATAATCCGTGAGAATTGACGCGCTTGAACATTTTTAGCTTCCCCGCTTCCCGGGATCGGTCAAACAGCCAGCTTCAGTCAGAAGCCCGGGACTGGCTGATCCTGCTGACCTCCGGCCAGGCCACGGTTGCTGATGCCAAGGCCCTGAAAAACTGGTGCGCACAGAGCCCCGAGCACGCCCAGGCATTTGAGCAGGCGAAGGTGTTGTGGCAACAGATGGCGCCTGCCGCCGCCCAGGTCCAGCAGCCGCCACGGCATTTTGGCCGCCGTGCATTTCTGGGCGCGGCCATTGCCGCTTCGGCGGCGGTGGTCATGGTGCGGGTCGGTGTGCCGGGTGGTTTTGACGGGCTCACCGCTGACTACCGCACAGCGGTCGGAGAGCAGCGCGGGGTTGATCTGAGTGAAGGTGTTCGTCTTGAACTCAACACTCAGACCCGCGTCAGTCAGCGCGACCAGGGCATCGAATTGCTGGAAGGCGAAGTGGAGGTGCTGGCCAACGCTGCTCAACCGCTCAAGGTACATGCGGGCAAAGGCTGGCTGAGTGCTGCGCAAGCGCGTTTTAACGTACGCAACACTGACCACAGCGTCTGCGTGACGTGCCTGGACGGTTCCGTTGCGGTGCAGGTGAACGGGCGCGACCTGCGTCTGGACAGTGGCCGTCAACTGACCTACACCGCGACTCAGGTCGACGAGCCTGTGGCGGTTGATACCCAAGCGGTGACTGCCTGGCGCGAACAGGTATTGGTGTTCAACAACGCGACGTTGGCGCACATGGTCAACGAGATCAACCGCTACCGCCCCGGCATGCTGGTGTTGCTCAACACTGAACTGGGAAAACGGCGCGTGCAGGCACGCTTCAGCCTGCAACAACTGCCAGGTGTAGCCGTAATGATCCGCGATGCCTACGGCGCCAAATGCACCGAACTGCCGGGTGGCGTGGTGTTGTTGAGTTAATTCCTAGACCTTGAGGAACTGCCGAGGCACGAAGGTTGCGATCTTTTAAAATCTTCGGCAGTTCTTATCAAACACAAACTAAGTCATTGATTTTAAAAGATCTGTAGGAGCGAGCTTGCCTCGCGATCTTTTGATCTTGATTTAAGAGGCTCCGTTAAACCACGCTGGCCGATCGCAGCCTTCGTACCTCGTCAGCGACTACAGTCGCCTGTTTGCTGCGCCACGCTTGGCGTAAACCTGAGCACCGTATCGACTCCGAAGCAACAGCGTTGTTTATGAACTTTCAATGACAATGGTTCAGTCCCGCCCTCTGCCAACTGCCTATCTCCTAAACGTGAAGCTCGCTTTCAAGCGAGAACCAATGAGGATGATTCCAGATGGTCCGTTGCAAACCACCGGTTAACCCGAAAGCCCAAGGCCCTGGCGGCCAACTCACCGTGCGCCTCAAGCCATTGGCCCATGCCATTGCCTTGCTGATGGTGGCGGGTACTGCCCACGGTGCCCCGGCGTTCAGCTCCGGCTGGTTTGCCGATAAGGGTGCGTCTCAGGCTGCAACCGCTGCGCGCAACAATGCTCAAATGCCGAAGATCCCGACGCTGAATCAGCAGGCCAAGGCCAATCAGCAGTTGCAACGGTCTTTGACCACCCTCAACACCAGTGTGGCGGCGATTGCTGCGCAGCAAGCCGCGCAGGCTGCCGGACGGCAAGCGGCGTTGGGGCAGGTGTCGAACATCCCGGACGGGCTGGGCAAAGGGGGTTTGCAAGTCGATAACAGCCTGACCCAAGGCTGGACCAACGCCAAAGGCCCGACGCAAACCCAGGCCGGTGGTAAAACCACCGTGACCATCGAACAGACCGCTGACAAGGCGATCCTCAACTGGGAAACGTTTAACGTCGGACGCAACACCACGGTCGATTTCCAGCAGCAGTCAAACTGGGCCGCGTTGAATCGGGTCAACGATCCGAACGCCAAGCCCAGCGAGATTCAGGGCCAGATCAAGGGCGCCGGTACGGTCATGATCATGAACCGTAACGGCGTGGTGTTCAGCGGTACCAGCCAGGTCAACGTGCGTAATCTGGTGGCCGGTGCGGCGAGCATCACGGATGACCAGTTCACCCAGCGCGGGATTTATGTCGATGTTGACGGCTCAAAACCGACGTTTACCGACGCCGCAGGCAAGGTTGAAGTACAGCGCGGCGCGGTGATTCAGACCCACGCCGCCACGCTGTCCACCGAGTCCGGTGGCTATGCCTTGCTGCTCGGCTCAGAGGTTGAAAACGCCGGCACCATCATCACCGCCAAGGGCCAGACCACCCTGGCCGCAGGCGACAGTTTTTATATCCGCCGTGGCGTCGGGACCTCGGGTAACCAGAACTCCACCACCCGTGGCAACGAAGTCGCGACCAGCCTCAAGGCGGGCAGCACGGCAGGCACGGTCGTCAACAATGGCCTGATCATGGCGTCGATGGGTGACGTGACGCTGACCGGGCACAAGGTCGAGCAAAACGGCGTGGCGCTGGCCAGTACCTCGGTGGACACGCGCGGCACGATCCACCTGCTGAACTCGGTCACCGATAAAACCGGCAGCGTGAGCCTGGGGCAGGGCAGTACCACCGCGATCCTGCTGGACGCCACGGGCAATACCGCGCTTAACAGTCAGCGTGACAGTGGCCTGATCAACCTTGATGGCCGCCCGAACGCGGTCAATATGCCCACCGGGCAGTTCAACCACCTCAGCACCATCAGCGACCGCATCGATCAGTCCCGGGTCGAGATCGTCAGCGGCGGCACGGTGGAATTCAAGGACGGTTCCATCACCTTGGCAACCGGCGGCCAGGTCGCGGTCACCGCGGCTCAGCGCAGCCTGGTCCGCGACGGCGCGATGATCGACGTCTCGGGCGCCGTGGGCGTCAAGGTGTCGATGGAATCCAACAACATCAAGATCAACGTGCAGGGTAACGAGCAGCGAGACGCGCCGGTCAACCGTGACGGCGGCAAACTGATCAACAACGATGTGTGGGTTGATTTGCGCGAACTGGTGTTTGTCCCGGCAGGCACCAACGGCTACGCGACGGATCGTTGGTACACCGCCGGTGGCTTGCTGGAAGTGGGCGGCTACCTCGGTACCCAAGGGCATACCGTGGGCGAGTGGATGGCTCAAGGCGGCACACTGACCTTTACCGGCAATGAAGTGGTCACGGAGAAGAACGCGCAGTTCAACCTGTCGGGCGGCACGGTTGATGTGCAGGGCGGTTACATTCAACAGAGCTGGCTCAAAGGCCCGGACGGCCGCCTGTACGAGCTGTCCCGGGCGCCGGGCGACATTTTGTATTCCGGATTTTACAAAGGTTTTGAAGACGCCAGCCAACGCTGGGGCCGCACAGACTATTACTACAACCCGTTGATTGCTTCGCAGCGCCGCTACGAAGCCGGTTATACCGTGGGCAGTGACGCCGGCAAGCTGGTCATCGGCACCACCAGCGCCGTGCTCGAAGGCCAGTTGATCAGTGATGTGTTCCAGGGCGATCGCCAGATCAAAACCCCGATCATCAACATCGACGCTTACCAACAGTCGCAGAAAGCTGCGGCGCAGCGGGCGCAACTGATCATCGGCAGCTACACGCCGGTGTTCAACAAGAGCACAGGGACCTTGCGCTACAGCTTGAACCCGGTCACCGGCGAGATCGTGTTCGACACGGGCGTCGAAAAAATCGCCAACGGCCTGGACCTTTTGGCTGCCTTGCCGACTGAGCGTCAGGGCAAAATCATTCTCGACAGTGATCAGCTCAATGGCTTTGAGCTGAGCGCAATCAAAGGTTCTGCCAAGCAGCAAATCACGGTCAACAGCGCGCTAAAAGTGGCCGATGGCGGCGATATCACGCTGCTGACCCCACGGGCTGCCATCAATGCCAACCTGACCGCTCACGCAGGCAGCATCAATGCCGGCAACATTTTCCTGCAGGCCGACAGGGAGCGTGACATGGCGGTGGGGGATGTTTACCTGCGGCCAAGCAACGGCACACCGGCGTGGGTCAAGGTGGCTGACGGGGTCAAACTCGACGCGACCGGGCGCTGGAACAACCTGGCGCAGGACGCTGCGAACAACCCTGCCGCGGCCTGGATCAATGGCGGCAAGGTGTCACTGCGCACCACCGGCGACCTGCAGCTGGCGCAAGGCAGTGTGATCGATGTGTCTTCCGGGGCCACCATTGGCCTGGACGGTAAACTCATCGGCGGTAAGGGCGGCAGTGCAACCCTGGCGGCCATGCAGGCACTTGAGTTGGGCAGTGAGCTGCGCGCTTACGGGATCACGGGCGGCGGCACCCTGGCGGTACAGGCGCGCAAGGTGCAGATCGGCGACACCACCACGGCACCCGATGCCGACACCTTGCATGTGTCCGGTGACTTCTTCAAAAAAGGCTTCTCGGCCTACGACATCACCGGTAACGAAGGCCTGCTGGTCACCGACGGTACACAAGTTGATGTTTCGATGCCGGTCTACCATCAGGGTGAACAGGCTGCGACCACGCCAACGGGCAGCGACCCGACCACCGCGCTGGAGCGCTGGACCCCGGCGCTGTACCAGGAAAACGCCCTCAAGGGTGTGTTGACCCAGCGCCGTGGCGCCAGCCTTAACTTGAATGCGGGCACCACCATCGCCTCGGGCGCATTGGCTGCGAGCACCGCCCTGACGGTGGGCAAAGGTGCAGTGGTAAACGTTGATCCCGGCCAGGCGATTAACCTGCGCAGCATCGGACAACTGACGGTCGATGGCACGCTCAACGCCTGGGGCGGCACTGTCAGCCTCGCGGGGCTGGCCAACAGCGAGTCCAATAAAATTGACGCCATCGGCCATGGCCGTTCGATCTGGATCGGCGAGCAGGCGGTCATTGACGTAGCCGCGCGTGCCGTGACGGGTGTTGACAGCCTTGGCCGTGTCTATGGTCAGGTGCGCAATGGCGGGCAGATCATTGTCGGCGGCGATGTCAATCCAGACACCGGCATCGTCAAGGCCAGCGATCTGTTTGTGGTGGTGCGCGAAGGCGCACGCCTGGATGCATCCGGTACTCAAGCCCTGTTGGACATACCGGGGCAGGGCCGCGTCAACGTGGCCAGCAATGGCGGTAACATTGCCTTCGCTTCCAATAATGGCCTGTACCTGGACGGCAGCTTCAACGCCAATGCCGGCGGTTCAGGTGCGGCAGGCGGGCGTCTGTCGTTGGCCCTGGAAGCTCCGTATTACCTGAAGGAACACGTCACCAACCGGGTGTTGCCGGTGCGTGAACTGGTCTTGAGCCAGCAGCATAAAACCATTGCCTTGGCTGACAGTGCCGAAGTAGCGGCAGATTCGTTGGTCTACGGCCACGGCGCACTGGGTGTAGATCAGGTCAAGGCAGGTGGTTTCGACAACCTGACGTTGCTGGTCCGGGGTGTGTTCAGCGTTGACGGTGATATTTCGCTGAACCTGGGGCAAAGCCTGCACCTGTACACCGGTGGCGTCAGCCTGACACGCAACGCCAACCCGACGTCACACGTTAACCTCAGTGCCCCGCATGTGGTCCTCAGCGGCCTGCTGGAACCGGATAAATCCGGCATGGAAGCCTGGACGCGGCCTTACATCGCTGACACGTCGCCGGGGTTTCGCAGCCAGGGCACGCTAATCGTTGACAGCGACCTGCTGGACATTCGCGATCGCGTTGGTTTCGGCGACACGCTGAGCTTTGATAACGTCCAGCTCAACAGCCGCGGCGACCTGCGCTTTCTCGCCGGGCGCGATGGCGGCGATACCTCCAGTGGCTTCAGTACCCAATTGCGTACGGCGGGGGACTTGACCCTGCGTGCCGCAAGAATCTACCCCGGCTCTGAAATCAACGCCCAAGTGTTGGTGGGCGACGTCAACATCATTAACAATCGGTTGGTTTTCGATCCGACCCGCACCCTGACCATCGAAAAGGTCGGCAATGATCACGGCGTGGCCCCGGACTCGGTGTTCGGGCGTCTGCAACTGGGGGCTTACACCATCAAGCAGGGCGGCGTATTGCGTGCGCCGTTGGGGATGATTGAGCTCGGTAACGTGGGCGACTCCCGGGTTGAACTGTTGCCGGGCAGCCTGACGTCGGTCAGCGCCAAAGGCCTGGTACTGCCGTATGGCGGCACCGTGGATGATCAGGTTTATCGCTATAAGGGTAAAAACGTGGTCTTCGTCGGCCAGGGTGGCCTGGGACTGACCGGCAGCGGCGAGCTAACGGTCGGGGTCATTTTTGGGGGGGCCAAGGCGACGGTAATGCCTGGTGCCACACTGGATTTGTCCGGCGGCGGTGAGTTGTTGGGCGCAGGCTTTATTTCCGGACGCGGCGGTTCGACCGATGCACGTTTTAACCCGTTGGTGCAGTTTGGTGCCAACGGCGGCTTTACCTTGCCGAGCCTCGCGACCAACCCGGTCTACGCCATTGTCCCGGGCGTTCAAGCCGGCTATGCACCGGCCACGGGCGAAGCCGGCGCGAGCACGCCGCTGGTGGGCCAGCAAATCACTATCGGCGCAGGCGTACCGGGCTTGCCCGCAGGCACCTACACCTTGATGCCGTCAACGTATGCCTTGAAACCGGGGGCTTTCCGGGTAGAGATCAACGGCCTTGCCGGGCAGGGCAGTGATGGTGCCACCACACTGATGCGCAACGGTTCTTGGTCAACGGCAGGGCAACTGTCGATTATCAATACGGGCATTCACAACAGCATTAACAGCCAGGTGATCCTGACCTCGGCCGACACCTTGCGCCGTTATTCGCAGTTCAACGAAACCAGCTACGCCCAATTCGCCATGGCCGATGCGGCCAGGCTCGGTGTGCCACGGCCCATGCTGGAAGTGGACGCTAAAACCCTCAAGTTGGCATTTACCGGCGGTGGCGGCAAAGACACCTTCACCTTCGACGGCATTGGCAAGTTTGAAGCGGCCAAAGGCGGTTACGGCGGCACCGTGGGCGTTATCAACCTGGGCGGCGCGACCCTCGAGAACCGGTACACCCAAATCGTCGATGCCAACAGCCCCCTGGAGGCTTTCGAAGGGCTGACGCTGACGGCGCAAAGCCTTAACAATCTGAATGCCAAGCGCATCCTTGTTGGCGGATTGCCCCAAGTGGAATATGGCCGTAACGGTAATATCGTCAAGTTCCCTTATGGCGTGAACACTCCGGGCAACTCGGTGTTTCTGCGCAGCGGTGCGACCCTCTCGGCACCTGAAGTGATGATCGTGGCAGGCCCCGGCAGCATCGTGATCGAGCAGGGGGCTTCGATTACCACCCTGGGTCGCGGTGCAGCCGCCTATGACGCTCGCGACGGGTTTGTTTACGAGGGTGTGCCGAGCATGCTGGCCGTGTCCAATGGCCTGATCAATGTGCTGCCTTATGTCAACCGCACCGGCGACCCGACGGGCGATATCCAGATCGGTGTGTGCCCGAGCGGCAACTGTTCGGGCCAGACCACGATCTATTCCGAGGGCAGTATCGTTGCCGCCACCGATAAATCCCTGCAACTGGACGATGCCGTGCGTTATGGCACTCGCCACCTGACGCTGGCCTTGAGCAACATCAACGTCGGCAGCACAGCCGGGCTGGCGGATGCGGCCGCGCGCAAGGTATTGCCAGCGGGCTTGACCCTTAACCAGCAAGTGCTCGAACGCTTGATGCGCGGTGACTCCAGCACCGGTGCCCCGGCGCTGGAAACCCTGCAACTGTCGGCGGGCCAGGCGTTCAACTTCTATGGCAGCACGCTGCTGGACACCTACGACGCCCAGACCGGCAAGTCGTTGCTGAACAATCTGGTGCTGTCGACCCCGGCGATCTACGGCTTGGGCAATGCCGAAGATGTCGCGACCATCCACACCGCCAATCTGATCTGGCAAGGTGCCACGGGCGCACCGGGCGCGGTCATCACTGACGGCGCCGGGACCGGCAGCGGACGCCTGGATATCAACGCCGAGCGTATCGAGTTTGGTTATGGTCCGTTCGCCCAGCCCAGCAGCAACACCGTGTTTGACCGTCTGGTGCTGGGTTTTGCCAACGTCAACCTGAATGCCAGCGATCGCATCACCGCCAATTACAAAGGCAGCCTGTCGGTGTACCAACGCCAGGGCGCGTATGACCCGGTCACAGGCTTTGCTTATAGCGGCGGCAATCTCAACATCGTGACGCCATTAATGACCGGTGAAGGTGGTTCACTGAACCGCATTACCGCGGGCGGTGCGATTGATATCTCTTCATCTGGCGGCCCTCGTGGCGCGGTCAACGGCTACGGTGGCGAGCTCTCCTTCAAGGGCGACACCCTTCGCCTGGCCTCGGCGGTGGTGCTGCCGAGCGGCAAAGTCACGCTGGACGCCACAGGCGATGTGGTGTTGACCGATGAATCGTTGATCGACGTGGCCGGTCGTGCCGTGGTGTTCAACGACATCACTAAATACGGCGCAGGCGGAAATGTATTACTCGACAGCCGTCACGGTAATATCCGCCAGGCGGCGGGCTCGACCATCGACCTGTCAGCCAAACACAACCAGGGTGGCAAACTGCGCGCCGTGGCGCTTGACGCGGCGGGCGGTATGGTCGATCTGCAAGGCAAGATCCTGGGCGGCAACAGCGGTTACTACAATGCCGGTGGCACCCTTGTGCCGTATCAGGGCAGCAGCGTCGAAGTCCAGGCCCAGCGCCTGGTTGCCACAGGCTCGCAGGATCAGCAGTTTGCAGCGCTCAACCAGCGTCTCAATGACGGCGAAGTTTTCGGCGCCCGCAGCTTCCAGCTCAAGCAGGGTGACCTGACCATCGGTAACGGACTCAAAGCCAATACCATCAACGTCTCGGTCGACAACGGCACGCTGCGTGTCACAGGCATGGTGGACGCCAGCGGTGAACGCGTAGGCAGCATCAACCTTGCGGGCAAGCATGGCCTGACCCTGGACGGCAGCGCGGTACTCGATGCCCACGGCAGCCAGGTGCGTGTCGACAGCTACGGCAAAATCATCGATTCACCGAACCGGGCGATGGTGGTGCTGGGTTCCGGCACCGGACAACTGACCCTGGCGGACGGCGTGCGCATCGACCTGCGTCACGGCACTGCGGGCACGCCGGGCAATGACGGGCGCAACCGCGGCACCCTGGAAATGAACGCGCCGCGCCTGAACAACAACGACATCGCCATTGATGCCAGCGGGCGTCTGGACATTCAAGGCGCGCGGGCAATCACCCTGAACGGCATGGCGACCTACGACGACGCCCCCGTGATGACCGATCCGACCGCCAGCGGCAGGCCGTATCAGGTGATTGATCAGGCGTATCTGGATGGCAAGCACGCCTTGAGCACGGCGTTTATCAATGCCGCGTTGCAAAACAGCAACCTGCTGAACAACAAGCTGGCCGGGTTGAACAACGCCACCTACGCCGACGCTTTCCACCTGCGTCCGGGTGTGGAAATCATCAGCAACACCGCGAATGGCGATCTGGTGGTGCAGGGCGATGTCGACCTGTCCGGCTATCGCTACGCCAGTCTCAACCGCAACAGCCAGAAAACCTCGGTGTACGGCTCGGGTGAGTCCGGCAGCCTGACCTTGCGTGCCGGGGGCGACCTGAGCATCTACGGCAGCATCAACGATGGCTTCGCGCCACCGCCGGAAACAATGGATGACAACGGCTGGGTGTTGTTGAAAGGTCGAGACTTTACCAGCGGCGATACCATCGTGCCGGGCAATGGCGTGGTTCTGGCGGATGGCACCACCTACATGGCCGGCTCGGTACTGAACTACGATTTGCCGATCAAAGCCATGACCGTGGAGGCCGGTACGCGTTTGCCTGCGCGGGCAACATTGGCACAAGCGCTGACCTTGCCTGCCGGCACCGTGTTGGCGGCTGCGGTACTCGACGCTTCGGGCAACACGCTGCTGGCAGCAGGCACCTTGCTGAACCAGCCGTACACCTTGCAAGCCGGTACTCAACTGGAAGCCGGGACCTTGTTGGGTCAGTCCGCTTCGCTGCACGCCATGACCTGGCCTAAAGGGGTGCCATTGCCTGGCATGGCACGGCCCCTGAATACGATTGAAAATACCGTCACCCTGGATGGCGACATGACCTTGGCGCGCGGTGCGCTGATTCCGGTGGGCACCAACGTCAAGTTGGTGGGCGACGTGGATTCGATTCAGTTGCGCCCTGAAGTGGCCGGGCGTCAGGGTAAAGTCTGGGCCATTGCACCGATGCTGGCCGAGGGCTCGCAGTCGTGGTCGTTGCGTCTGGTTGCCGGGGCGGACACGGAGGCAGCCGACAGCCGCCTGCTTCAGCCGCACCCGAGTACCGGTACATTGCGCCTGGCCGACAGCCACTACGGCATGTTTGCCAAAGAGTTGCCACCTAAAGGCGTGCTGGTCTGGACTGCCTACGCGGTCAATGATCTTGGTGATGCGGGGGTTGTGGTCAAGGAAGGTGATCCGATAGATCAATCGGTTCTGGATGAGTTTGGTCTGGGCACGATTGCCGAGTTCTGCAGCAACTTTGCGGAGTATTGCCAGGCCAAAACCACCTATGTGTGGACCGAGTACGCCGCGGCCGACCTTGAGAGCATCGGTATCATCGTTGAGGTGGGCGGTGTGATCGATGACCAGTTCCTTGCGGACCTGGGGGTTGAAGGCGGCGCGTCTAAGTTCTGTGTAGATTCACCGGACTATTGCTTGTCCAAGAGCCCCAAGGAGTATGCACCGCTGCCTACCAGTTCGAGCTTCAGCGTCGTGCGTACCGGCACCGGCGACCTGCAATTGCTCAGCGGTGGCAACCTGAGCGTGGACTCGTCTTACGGCGTTTACACGGCGGGTACTTCGTCTACCGGTACTTACGCGGGCGATCCTTTCAACCAGCCACGGGCGTTGCTGGGCGGCAGCACTGTGCTCAAGGAAAACCCCAGCTACTTCGAGCAGTTCGTCAACGGTGGCAGCGAAAGCCTGTACCGCGCCTGGTACCCCGAGGCGGGCGGTAACCTGACGCTGAACGTCAATGGCAACCTCACCGGCAACCTCGACAACGGCGGGCGCTATAGCCAGTTCAGACCCAACCCCGATGACTACGGCAACAACCGGGCGGATGTCGGTAACTGGCTCTGGCGTCAGGGCAGCGGCGACGTGGCTACGGGCGGGCAGGCGCAGCCGACGGCCTGGTGGATCAACTTTGGTACGTACACCAACATCATTTCTGACAACCTGATTGGCTTCACCGGCTTCGGTACCTTGGGTGGCGGTGACCTGGACGTGACCGTAGGGGGCGACGCGGGCTCCTTGAAAGCACCGACACCCACGCCCGATGGCAATAACAAACGCACCCAGGGCCTGGTGCTGGCCGTTGGCAGCACGGGCCGGGTGAGCAGCGATGGCAGCTTGCAACTCACCGGTGGCGGCGACCTGCGTCTGCAAGTCAGCGGTGCGCTTAACCCTCAGGCTCTCATCGAAACGCTCGGCAATCGTGACGGTGTGCTGGTCAACACGCGAGGCAATGTGCAAGTGCAGGCCGGCAGTATCGGGCGCATCGACACTGTCTACGGCACTTCGGCCCAGGTGCCGGGTGATGTACGTGCAGCAGAACCGTTGCGCGCCAGCCGCAGCAAACCGCAAGGCGGGATAACCCTGGTGGCAGGCGATGCCACGTTCAGCCTGCACACCTTGGGCGACCTGGTGGTACAAACGGTTGAGGATGCAGGGCGTGTGACGCAGTACAACCGATCGGCCTTCAGCCGTGATGGTCTCAATGGCGGCTCCAGCAGCTGGTTTACCTTGTGGACGCCTGATACGGCCGTCGACCTGTATGCCGAAGGGGGCAACCTGACGCCGTTCATGGTGGGCTCGAACACCGACATGGCAGTGGTGTACCCATCAATCCTCAGGGCGACCGCCGCCAGCGGCAGTTTTTACTACGGCAAGGCCGGCACCACCCGTGATTACGCGAGCTACACCTACCCGCTGCTCCTGGCACCGGGCAAAAACGGGCAGCTGCAGTTCCTTGCGCAGGACTCGATTTACGCCGGTGGCTTTAGCGTTACCCAATCCAGTACAGCGCTCAGCAGCATCGCTACCCCGTGGAATCCGGCCTTTTTTGCCACACTTGGGCGGCAGAACTACAGCAACCTGTCACAAACCGGCAACTACGGCACTTACGGCAATGGCGGGCTGTCACTGTTTACGTTTGGTCCGGGTACAGCCTCTGAAGCGTTGAGCAATAGCGCTGATCCTGCGCGCTTCTATGCAGTGAAGGGTGACCTTGTGGGCGTCAACAGCGGCCGGATCATTGCGTACCAAAACGCCAACGTGGCCCATGTCGGCGAGACCTGGTACGAAGGCAGTCGCCCGGTGTGGATGATGGCAGGGCGCGATATTGTCAGCAGCGGTGCCAACCCGGGTGACAATGGCGAGATTTATCCGGGTGTGATCACCACGGGTAACCTGTTCGTTCATAACAACGCGACCGACATCTCCATCGTCTCGGCCGGGCGCGACATCATTTACAGCAGCTTCAACATTGCCGGCCCGGGCGGGCTGGAGATCACCGCCGGGCGCAGCATCGTCATGGACGACAAGGTCAGCGTGACCAGCATCGGGCCGATCATTGCCGGTGATTTGCGTCAAGGTGCGAGCATTGCCATGCAGGCCGGTACGGGCGCCAACGGTGTGGACTACCAGCGTTTTGTCGAGGCTTACCTCAATCCGGCTAACCAATTGGCTGCGGGTGAACCGTTGTCAGTGTCGGGCGGTAAAGTGGCCAAGACCTACGAGAAAGAGCTGGTGGCATGGTTGGCTGAACGCTTCGGTTTTGCCGGTGACAGCGCGCAGGCAGTGGCTTACTTCAACCAATTGCCAGGCGAGCAGCAGCGCGTGTTTGCCCGCGAGGTGTATTTTGCCGAGCTGCAGGCAGGCGGTCGCGAGTACAACCAGGCCGGTGGCGTGCGTGAAGGCAGCTATGCCCGTGGCCGGGCTGCGATTGCGGCGCTGTTCCCGGAAAAGGACGTGGCGGGTAACCCAATCGCTTATCAGGGTGACATCCGCATGTTTGGCGGCTCCGGGGTTCACACCGACTTCGGTGGCGCCATCCAGATGCTCACCCCGGGCGGCAGCCAGACATTCGGCATCGAGGGTGTCGCACCGCCAGCTTCGGCGGGCGTCATCACCCAGGGCGCGGGCAATATCCAGCTGTACTCACAGGGCAGCATCCTGCTGGGCCAAAGCCGGATCATGACCACCTTCGGGGGTTCGATCATGGGTTGGTCAGCCGAGGGTGACATCAACGCCGGCCGGGGCTCGAAAACCACTGTGGTTTACACACCGCCGAAACGCACCTATGACAACTGGGGCAACGTCGCCCTGTCGCCTTCGGTGCCAAGTACCGGTGCGGGTATTGCCACGCTTAACCCGATCCCGGAAGTCCCGGCAGGCGACATCGACCTGATTGCACCCTTGGGCACCATTGACGCGGGCGAGGCGGGGATTCGCGTATCGGGCAACATCAACATCGCCGCCTTGCGTGTCGTCAACGCTGCGAACATCCAGACCCAAGGCAAATCGTCCGGGGTGCCGGTGTCGGCAACCGTCAACACTGGAGCCTTGTCTTCTGCCAGCTCGGCGGGCGCGGCAGCGTCCCAGGCAGCCGACAACGCCGCGCGCAACCAGCAGGCGGCGGCGCGGCAGCAACGTGCATCAATCGTCACCGTTGAAGTCTTGAGCTTTGGCAGTGAGCCGGTGCAACACGGGCCGGAACAAACCCGGGCGCAGCCCGGTTACAACCCCAACAGCCCAGTGCAGGTGCTGGGCGCCGGGCCATTGAGTGAACAGGCACGTGCGAGCTTGACCGACGAGGAGCGGGGTCAGATCAGCCTGTAACCGCAGCACATTTTTGTAGTTCGACCTTGGGGTGATCATTGATCACCCCTTTTTTTTGGGCTCCTCATTTCGCTGTAGGAGCGAGCTTGTCTCGCGATCTTTTAACGATCAAAAGATCGCGAGACAAGCTCGCTCCTACAGGGACTTTGGGTCCTGTTTAAAAAGATGAATGAAGCTTTTATGACATCAGTTCGGTAGCCCCCGACCACGCCGGTCTTACCTGTGTAACGCGCTAGGCAACGGGTTTTATTACGGCAATTTAGGGGGCGGTGTGGAGCATTTGTTCAAGTCAATCAGGCCGGTCGGCGGCGCAGCGCTGTGCTGGCTGGCGCTGGCGCAGCCGGTACTGGCGCAAGAGCAAGGCGCGCAGGCGCAAGGTGCAGAGCGGCGGGTAGACGTCAACGAGTACTTCGTACGCGGCAATACCGTGCTCGACGCGCAGGCCATCGAAGAAGCGGTGTATCCCTTCCTGGGGCCGCAAAAAACCTTGAGTGATATCGAGGGCGCCCGCGATGCCCTGCAGAAGACTTACCAGGACCGCGGCTATCAATCGGTGTTTATCGAACTGCCCGAGCAGAAAGTCGACGACGGCATCGTGTACCTGCAAGTCAGCGAAACCAAAGTCGGGCGGGTCCGGGTGGTGGGCGCCAAGCACTATTCGCCTGTCGAAATCCGGGAAGAAGTGCCGGGCCTCAAGGAAGGCACCGTGCCGGATTTCACCAGCGTGCAAACCCAGCTCGCGGGCATCAACCGCAACGCCGGGCGCCAGGTCACGCCACTGGTCCACGAAGGGCAACGCCCCGGCACCATGGACATTGACCTGCAAGTCGAAGACCAAAGCCCCTGGCATGCCAGCCTGGGCCTGAACAATGACTACAGCGCCGACACCAAAAGGCTGCGCAGCGTCGCCACCGTGGGTTACGACAACCTCTGGCAGTTGGGCCACAGCGTTTCCCTGACGTTCTTCACCGCCCCGCAAGACATGGATAACGCCAAAGTCTGGTCCGGTTCTTATACCGCGCCTTTGAGCGAACGCTGGAGCCTGCAGTTCTCGGGTTATCAGTCGGACAGCAACATTGCCACCATCGGCGGCAGCAACGTCCTGGGTAAAGGTCATTCTTACGGTGTGTCGGCTATCTACAGCCTGCCGTCGAGCGGTACGTGGGCCAACTCGCTGTCGGCCGGGGTCGATTTCAAAGACTTCGATGAGCAACTGCGTTTTGGCGAAAGCAACGACAAGGTGCCGCTCAAGTACGCGCCGCTGACCTTTGGCTACAACGGTTACAACTACACCGAGCAAACACAGCTGGGGCTGGGCCTGAACCTGGTGATCGGCACCCGGGCCTTTTTCGGTTACGGCAGCGACTCCCAGGAGTTTCGCGACAAGCGCTGGGATGCCAGCCCGAGCTTCGCCGTGCTCAAGGGCGACGCCAACCTGACTTCTACGTTCAAGAACGACTGGCAACTGGCGTCCAAGGTCGGCTTCCAGTTGGCCTCTGGCCCGCTGGTGTCCAACGAACAGTATTCCGCCGGCGGCGCCACCTCGGTGCGCGGTTACCTCGCCGCCGAGCGCACCGGTGACGAAGGCTACCTGCTCTCGCAAGAAGTGCGCACCCCGTCGCTGGCCAAATACCTCGGCAGTTACGTGCAGGAATGGCGCTTTTACGCCTTTGCCGACGCGGCACAGCTGTACCTGCGCGACGCGCTGGAAGAGCAAGAAGACGACTACCGCCTGGCCAGTGTCGGCCTCGGCACCCGCGCCAGTTTGAGCAAGTGGCTGTCCGGCAGCCTGGACTGGGGCTACCCGCTGGTCGATGGCCCGAACACCCAAAAACATGACTCTCGACTGCACTTCAGTGTGCAGGCGACTTTCTGATTCGCTTTCACGGAGATCCGTTCACATGCAACGCATATTAATGAGTCTGTTGATTTGCCTGGGCTTCGCGCTCCCGGCCACTGCCCATGCCTGGTGGCAGGATGACTGGCACTACCGCAAACAGATTTCGGTGGACACCACGCCACAAGGCGCGGCCATTAATGACTCGCTGGGCCGCACAGCGTTGCTGGTTCGTTTGCACACCGGCAACTTCACCTTTGACGGGGTCAAGGAAGACGGTTCAGACCTGCGCTTTGTCAGTGCTGACGACAAGACGGTGTTCAATCACCAGATCGAAAGTTTTGACCCGCTGATGGGCATGGCGCTGATCTGGGTCGATGTACCCAAGGTCGAAGGCGGCCAGCGTCAAGACCTGTGGATGTACTACGGCAATCAGAAAGCCGCGGCCACTTCGAACGGTCAGTTGACATTCGATCCGAACTACACCGCGCTTTACCATTTTGAAGGCGCTAACGGCACACCGGCACGTGACACCACGGCGTACGGCAACACTGCACAAAACGCCACCGGCACCAGCATTGACGGAGTTATCGGGCGTGCCTTGCAGTTTGGCGGCCAACCTGTGTTGCTGCCTGCCAGCCCGTCGCTGCAACACAACGCGGGCGCTGCGTTCACCTTCAGCACCTGGTTGCGTCTGGACCAGCCGGCCGGTGAGCAACTGTTGCTGGCCCGCCGTGAAGCCGGTCACAGCCTGTTGGTCGGTGCCGATCAGGGCGTGCCTTTTGTTGAAATCGACGGCCACCGTGCCGTCTCGAACCAGCCCCTGAACCCGGGCCAATGGCAACACCTGGCACTGACTAGCGAAGGCGAAAAAACCTCGTTGTTTGTCAACGGCCGTGAAGCCGCCAGCCTGGCAGTGGCCATGCCTGCCTTCAACTCGCCGATGGCCATTGGTGCTGATGTGCCGCAGGCCGCTGACGCTGAGCCAAGCCACTACCAACCGTTGAACGGGGCCATTGACGAATTGCGCCTGTCCAAGGTCGCACGCCCGGCCAGCCTGTTGTTGGCAGATGCGACTGCGCAGGGTTCCGAGTCCAAGCTGGTTGCCTATGGCGTTGATGAAGAACAGTCGGGCTTCGGCTTCGGCAGCCTGGGTTTCCTGTTCAATGCCGTGCCGATGGATGCCTGGATCATCATTCTGGTGCTGGTGGGCATGATGATTCAGTCGTGGATCATCATGATCCGCAAGAACCGCATGGTCACTCGCGTCAGCAAGGCCAACGAAGTGTTCCGCGAGCAGTTCGCCCAAGTTGGTACGCGTCTGGAAATGTTTGCCGATGACAAGGCCCTGGCCGAGCGTCTGACCCATTCGCCGCTGTGGCGCCTGTACTTGGTGGCGGTCAAGGAAATCCGTACCCGCCGTGCCCAGGGCGCTGATACCTCGTCGGTGTCTGCCGCCACCATCGAAGCCATCCGTTGCTCCATGGACGGTGTGCGCACCCGTGAAAACCAGCAACTGAGCTCAAAGCTCTCGACCCTCTCTAATGCCATCGCCGGCGGCCCTTACATCGGCCTGCTCGGTACGGTCATGGGGATCATGGTGGTGTTCCTCGGCACCGCGATGGCCGGTGACGTGAACATCAACGCGATTGCACCGGGTATGGCGGCCGCCTTGCTGGCCACGGCCATGGGCCTGTTCGTCGCGATCCCGGCACTGTTTGGCTACAACCGCCTGATTACCCGCAACAAGGAAGTCAGCGCTGACATGCGGGTGTTCGTCGATGAGTTCATCACCCGCCTGGCGGAAATGCACGGCGAGAGCCAATTCAGTGAAGCAGCGCATCAGCGCGGCCATCACGCCAACGCCGCCTTGCCGGCCTGAGGAGAAACGTCATGGCTTCTGTAAACGCCGCCCACGACGATGACGATGATGCCGCCGTCGACAGCATCAATATCACGCCCCTGGTGGACGTGCTGATGGTGGTGTTGGTGATGTTCATCCTCACCGCCACCGCACAAGTGTCGGGCATCCAGATCCACCTGCCTAAAGCCAGTGCTTCGGTGTCGTTATCCGAAGCCAAGACCAAGGCGATTTCGGTGAACGATGCCGGGCAGGTGTTCCTCGACGCTTACCCGGTCACCTTGAGCGAACTGGAAGAGCGCCTGCGTATCGAGAAGGCACAAAGCCCGGATTTTCCGGTCATCGTGCGCGGTGACGCCATGGTCCAGTACCAGAAAGTCATTGAAGTGCTCGACCTGCTGCGCCGCCTGGAGTTGTCCCAGGTCGGTCTGGTCACCGGCAAACCGAGTCAGGGCTGATATGACATGAGCGCACAGACTCCAAACACGCTCTTGCGCCCGCTGAAATGGGGCGCAGGCCTGCTGCTGGGCGGTGTTGCTGCCTGGTTTATCTGGCAGTGGGCCAATGACATGAGTGGCGTACGCCGGGAGGCGCCGAAGGTGCCAACAATTATCCCGTTGCCGCCACCACCGCCACCGCCGCCGGAAAAACCCAAGGAGCCTGAGCCGCAGGTGGAAAAAAAGGTGGTTGAGCCCGAGCCGTCACCGGAGCCCGAAGACGTCAAGCCCGAGGAAGAAGCGCCGCCGTCACCGGCGGATGACCTGGCCAACCCGATGCAGATCGATGGCGACGCCCAGGCCGGTAACGACGGGTTCAACGTCGGCGCGGGCAAGGGCAGCGGCATGGCCGGTTCTGGCGGTGGCGGCCTGGGTACCGGGACG